>NZ_JANGCA010000004.1:0-150056 GCF_024463855.1 Clostridium sp. DFI.1.208
AGAGTGAGCAGTTCGTAGGAGAGGCAGTGACGGAGAATGTCGTACACATACTGAACTGAGAGGAGGTGTAAAGACATGAAGAAGGCAGCGATCCTGCTCATGATCCTGATGACGATGAGCCTGCAGACAGTGCAGGCAGAGGATGCGAATGAGCATGATGAGAACGGGAGCATCGTGACCGATCTCCCCTATTCCCAGGAGATGGAGGGAGAGATGTACGGCGCACTGTACGGCAATGTGGACAGTGACATCGATATCGATGTACCGGTGGTGGACGATCCGTCGAAGGAAGACCCCAAGGATACGGATACACCGAAGAAGGAAGACCCGATAGCTCCGGAGAAGGACAAGACACCGGGAGATAAGGATAAAGAGACCACCTCCAAGAAAGAGAATGAGATAGGGAAAGGCAAGGAAAACGGCGGGAAGAATGCTTCACTGATGAGTCTGCGACCGAATATCGCAGATGCGAATCAGGAGGTCTATGGGATCCGCAGGGACGGCACCGGAGCAAAGGGCGTCGTGTATTATCGCTGGGAGGAGAAGCAGGAGCATCTGACGATCTATCCGGCACTGATCGAAAAGGCGAAGGAAGAGCAGAAGAACATCGTGATGCGCGTCGTGGACAGAAGCGAAGGGAAGATGCACTACCGATTGCGGATCCTGTATGAGGATGTGAAGGAGCTGAAGGAGGAAGAGCTGCAGTTCGAGTTCGGCGCGAAGTGTGAGCATAAGAAGAGCATGTATCAGATGGCAGGGACGAACGATATCGTGTATCTGTTGCAGTGTGAGCAGGCACAGCTCAAGGTACCGGTGTATATCGGGATCGGAGTACCTGCGAGCTGGGATCACGCATACGGGGTGTATCAGTATTCGGTAGAACAGCGGGATCTGGTCTACATCCGAAAGGACCTGCAGATCGATGAGGAGAACATCATCGAGGTGAGGATGGCACCGGGGAAGGACTATGTGTTTTCACAGCGCAGTCTGCCAGTGGAGGAGAAGAGTCTGAACACGTGGGTGAGCGGACTGGTAGGTGGAAGCCGAAGGGTGGATCAGAAGCTGGCGCTGGGAAGCACGGCGATGTTTGCGGCAGCCGGATTCCTCGGAGTGAGTCTGGTCGGCGGCCTGTATATGAAAAAGAGCGGAAAGGGAAGCAGGGTAAGGAAGAGACGTAAGGAGAGTTGAAGGTATGTGTGTAAGAAGATATGAGGACAACTGGGGAGAGCTGAAGGGGAAGCTGATGGAGAAGGATGTGCTGGAGGTGCTGTCGCTGAGTGCATTCTGCAGGGATGAGCAGGATCTGGAGGAGAAGCTGCGCTACTGTGGGGAAAAGGATATCCGTCTACAGGTGAAGGATGCGCGGATATCCCCGGATGTGTATCTGGACATCCTGTATCTGATGAAGCGAGAGGAACGAAAGAAGCGGGAGGAGCTGAAGAAGGCGCAGTATAAGGGGATCGTGAAGGCATTGGAGAAGAAGAAAGAGGGAGCGGGGAGCTATGGAAGACCGCGTGCGAGTCTGCCGGAGGATTTCAAGGAACAGGTGGAATACTGTCAGAAGAACCATATCCCGCTGGAGACCTACCGCAGAAGGACCTCACTGAAAAAGGCGACCTTCTATAAATATGTGAAGGTGCTGCAGAGCGAGCAGAAGCATACCTTTTAACATAGAATAACAGTCGATTTACAGAAACGTATGCAATCCTGTGAACCGGCTTTTCATTTGCGCCGCTGCACGCAAAGAACACTCGCAGGTACGATGCCTATAGACAAGCCTCTGCCAGCTTATTCTGTAAATATAGAGATAAATATAAAGAAAAAAGCATGGATTCAGTCCTTCGATACTTCATCTTTTATAAAATCAAAATGGTGATAAAATATGCGGATTATACAAATGTCAAGTTTTATGATAAAAAAGTGAAATAAACCGATAAATAAAGCGTTTTTTTGCCTTTTTTGTATTTTAATTATTTTGCTGAAATGATATATTTATACATATATCAGAAGACTGTAATTCCTTGAAAGGGGGATGCTAATGGGCTGGTATCAGAAACAGAAAAAAATATATGAGGCCAGACAGCAGAATCATGAAGTTGATCTGCCGCAGGATGAAGTGGTTCACACAGAACCCAAGAAGGAGGATGTGATTGAAATGGAAGAAAACAAAGACGTGGAGCTGCCTGTAAAGCCACAGGATAGCACTTCTCTGATCGGAGAACATACAGAATTAACGGGAGATGTCAGCACAGACGATGACCTGACAATCTACGGTCGTGTAAAAGGAAACATCAAGTGCAGTAAAAGTATCCAGATTTACGGCAGCGTGGAAGGCGATATCCTATGTCAGGATGCTACGATCATACAGGCTGAGATACATGGAAATATCGAATGCAGAGAGTCATTGAAGATATCACAGGAAAGCACAGTGGAAGGAAATATCACAACGACCGCACTGGAAAACGGCGGTGCTGTTCGAGGAGATATCCATGCAGGAGGTCATATCCGTCTGAGTGAAAAATCACAGGTAAGCGGAGATATCACTGCTGCGTCTATCAGTGTTGATCAGGGTGCAGTTATACAGGGCTGTGTCATGATTGGCATCAAGGAAGCAGACAGTGCAAAAAAGGAAGCATAAAAAATCATTCCTGAAACAGTATGAAGGCTGTCAGGAATTTTTTATATTTAGAGCATACAGACGGACAAGGCATGTGTATGCAAAGGTGGAAAGGGCATTTTGACGATTTCCTGTAAGAAATGCAATGATTAAAAAAATATAAGATATATGTCAAGTTGCACTGGAAAGCTTATCGAAGGCCAGACTTTTCTGTAAAATATGGGTATGTGATGATCCATCCCCAAGATGATCACATGTATCTGGAAAGGAAGAGACTGCCTTGCAGTCCCCAACGTAAAAAGACGGAAATAGTTTATTCCGCCTTTTTTATTATGCCAAAAAGCTTCCTGAAAGCTTGTGTTTACAGCTGCCTTTCCAGATTTAACGCTCCAGCTTGACGATGACCAGTGTCAGCTGTCCGTCTGTATTGGCTACATTGGAATTGTAGTTGACAGTGAACGGTGTTGCCTGCGTCACTTCAATTATGAAATGACTGCTTCCCTCTGCTGTGTTCTGTGGAGAGCCTGTGCGTGAATAAATGCCAAATTCAATATGCGGTGCTCCATTGTAGGCTGGTGTGATCTGCATATAGCCGGCCGTTGTTAAAATCGTACTGACCTCGAGTGAAATCTGATAGAAGCCTGGCTGCAGCAGCAGGGAGGTCGTGGAGGTTGCTGTGATATTCCCTGTTGTATCCGCAATGCTTGGATATAATGCCATTGGCTGAGCATTGACAAAGGCTTTCGCAAAGTCTGCAAAGCTCGCAAAGGACTGTGTTTCGATGCCGCGCGGTCCTGTCGCTCCGGTTGCTCCGGTAGGCCCTGTGCTTCCGGTCGGACCCGTTGGTCCCATCATTCCGTCAGCTCCCGTCGGTCCTGTTGCCCCTCTTAACCCGGTTGGCCCCGTTGGCCCCTGCAGACCTCTGAGTCCCTGCGGCCCGGTTGCTCCGGTGTTTCCGGTAGCTCCGGTTGCGCCATCCGCTCCGGTATTACCAGTTGCCCCGCGCGCTCCGGTAGCTCCAGTTGCCCCCGTCATGCCGGTAGCACCTGTCGCTCCCGTTGGTCCATCTCTTCCATCTAAGCCGGTTGGTCCGATATTTCCTGTCGGCCCGGTCACACCGGGAGCTCCCGTCGGTCCGGTCGGTCCAAGCAAGCCCTGCGGTCCCGGGCTACCGGCTGGTCCCATCGCTCCGGTCGGTCCTGTCGCACCATTTTCCCCGGTGGCACCAGTTGCCCCTGTGATACCAGAGGCCCCGGTATTTCCTGTCGCTCCGGTTGCTCCCCGCGGCCCCGTCGGTCCGGTTGCGCCATCCGCTCCGGTATTTCCGGTAGCACCCGTTGGTCCCGTCGGTCCGGTTACCCCGATGCCTGGTCCAGTCGGCCCCATCGGTCCGGTTGGCCCTGCCGGCCCGCGAAAGCCTCTTGGCCCTCTTGGCCCCGGACAACAGGTATCCGGATAGGGTACACAGCTTGCTTCCTGAAAATTGTCCTCTTGCAATGCATGCTCATCCTCATACGTTGCGAGGTTGTCTGTATAATCATCATAATATTCATCCTGATATGTCATCTTTTCACCTCATCCTGTCGGATTTTAAATACTTCTTTATCCGTTTTATCCTATGTGTGCAGGGACATTCTGCTCATGGCAAATGCCCAGCAGTATATATCGCACAGGAATAAGTGCGAAAAACAGATGTGGCCGCTGAAGAAATGTGTGTCCCTGAGCAGGGGTGTTTGATTCCGCCTCATCAAGCGTGAAGGCAGCATACCCGATGATGATTCATTTCCTTATAGTAAAAGGATACAGAATCTTCTTCATACGAAGCCCTGTATCTTTTCTATTATTCTTTTAACCAGCATCACTCTCTCAGCTTTTTCTCTGCTCTGGCAAGACCGTCTTCATAGCCCTCGATTTTTGTATCCAGCCGCTTCAGGGTTGCCTGCATTTCCTCAAGCCTTTTGCGCAGCAGTGTACGCTGCTCCTTTAAAATCTCCAGCCGTGCCTGAGCAGATGCATCACCCTGCTGAAACAATGCAACATATTCAATCAAAGCTTCAATCGGCAGCCCCGCACCTCGCATGCATTTGATAAACTCAATCCACCCCAAATCCTTTTCACCGTAATCACGGATGCCGCCGGAAGTCCGCGGAACCGCAGGAAGCAGTCCGATTCGTTCATAATAGCGAAGGGTATCTGCGGAAATTTCAAACATACGGCTGACTTCAGCAATCGTCATAATCGTACCTCCTTATCTACTATATCTGAATTCGTATAAATCTGACTATGACGATGTGAATTCCGTCATGTAGAGATATCTATCGGCTTTACTATACCACCTGGAGTATACTCTAAGTCAATACGTTTGTTTAAAGATTATAAAACTTGTGGGAATGTGAGTGCTCACGTTATGACACATATACACTAGCAGCATAGACAGAACCTGTGTTGAATCGTTATGAATCAAAATAAATTAAAATGAGATAAAAAGATTGACATCCTCTTCGCTTACTTCTATAATAAAATTGTAAAAAGGACACAGAAAAGGAGAACATGGAATGAAAACTACTGATCCTAAGAAAAGAGCGCTGCTGGACAGTCTGAAAGACGGTCTGATCGTATCCTGTCAGGTACAGAAGGATGACCCTATCTATACCGATGACATCGTAGTAAAAATGGCGGAGGCTGCCAAATGGGCAGGTGCTGTGGGAATCCGCGCTAACTCTCCCGAGCAGATCAAAGCGATCAAGGACAAGGTCGATTTGCCAATGATCGGTTTATGGAAAATCTGGCATGACGATACAGATGTTTTTATCACACCGACGATGGATGCCGCAAGAGCTGTCTGGGAGGCTGGAGCGGAAATCATTGCGCTGGATTGTACCGCACAGATTACACACGAAAAAACAAAGGCATGGGATTTGATTAAAACAGTGAAGAAGGAAATTCCGGAAGCTATTATTTTTGCGGATGTTTCCAATATGGAAGAGGCAGCACGCGCAGTGGAAAACGGAGCGGATATCGTTGCGCCGACGCTGTATGGATATACAAAGGAAACTGAGCATATCGAGGGTGCGGATTACCGCATGTTTGCGGAAATGTGCCGTACCTTCCGCGAGGATGCATTCGTCATGATGGAGGGACATATCTACACACCGGAGGATGCGATGAAATGTATTTATCTGGGAGCGCATTCCGTTGTCGTAGGAAGTGCCATCACCCGTCCGCATCTGACCGCAAAGCGTTTTGTTGATCTGCTTGGCGGCTATCAGGATAACTGGAGAGAAGCAGAAAAAGCAAAGCACTGATCCCATAGCATAAGAAAGGAAGGCACAGGAGCATGAAAAAGAAAATCAGTATTGACGGCGCGCAGAATGTTGAGGTTTCCAAACCGATTCCGTGCGAGAAATCACCACAGGAACAGCTGGCGATCATGGAGGCATATACACAGGCGCATAAAGCCAGTGCAGGACTGGATAAGGCAGAACGTGAAATACGCTGCCTGCGTACCATTTTCCCAGCTCTGTTTCGGAGCATTGAAGACGATGATCTGCTGGCCGGACGTCTGGATTTTCTGCCGATTGGCTTTGGCAGTGTAACAAGCATCGGTGGTGTCTCTCATTACTGTGTCTTTCATAAGCTTCGCTCGTTCAAGGAACAGCTTGACAGTGCGGAAGAAAAGGCCAGAGTGGATGCCCTGTACGCCTATTGGGAGGAGCATGACACCAAGGCCATCTATTGTGCAGATGTGCTAAATGATGCTACGATTGGTCGCTTTATCGATTGCTCCTACCCCCTGATGGCAACTGCACGCTTATCCGGGATGATGCTGAATTACAAAAAGCTGATGAATCATGGACTGGAGGGGCTCAAGGCGCTGATTCGTTCACAGAAAGCCAATGTCTTTTTAGATAGCTGTGTGGAAAGTCTGGAGCTGCTGCAGGAGGTTATCGATCGCCAGATTGCGCTGGTACGGGAAGCGAAGCAGCATGCTACGCGCAGTCGATTGCAGGATCTGGAGCTGATGGAACGCGATCTGACAGTTATTCGTACACAAAAGCCATCCACCTTTCATCAGGCACTGCAGCTGTTCTGGATTTATGCTTTAGTGGCAGGCGTTATCAATTACGGGCGCATGGATGATGTGCTGGGGCCATATCTGCAGCGAGATCTGGAGGATGGAGTCCTTACAGAGGAGGAAGCCTACCGATATCTGAAATCTCTGTGGAAGATGATTGAAAACCGCCGTACCACCGTCAATGGACGTATTATCGTCGGGGGTGAGGGCAGAGAGCATCCAAAGGAAGGCGATACCTTTGCACGAATCTGTCTGCGTGTCTGCCGGGATACCCGGTATGTGGAGCCGCAGTTTACCCTTCGCTTCAGTAAACATACCCCGGCCGATATTATGGATATGGCATACGACTGCATCGGGTCCGGTGCAACCTATCCGACGCTGTACAACGATGATGTCAATATTGAGGCTGTCATGTATGGAATGCGTGTATCCCGTGAAATAGCGGAGCAGTATGTTCCCTTTGGCTGTGGTGAATTCGTCATTCAGGGAAAAAGCGTCGGAACACCGAATACGCTGTTAAACCTGTTGAAGCTTCTTAATATCACCTTACATGCAGGCATTGATCCAATGGACGGCAAGGCGAAAAACGGCCCGGTAGCCATACCGGAGTGCAGTGCATTTACCACCTTTGATGAATTGTATGATACCTATAAGGAGCTGCTGAATTATTATTTTGACCTCAGCGTGGAAGCGCAGAAGCATTCCTATGAGGTGATGAATCAGGAGGCCTCCTTCCTGTTTACCTCGATTCTGATGGATGATTGTATCTCCCGCGGAAGGGCATTGCTTGACGGCGGTGTACAGATTCTGGGTGGTACCAATGAAACCTATGGAAATATCAATGCCAGTGATGCTCTGTATGCGATTCGTAAGCTGGTATATGAGGATAAGGTATACACACTACAACAGCTCCACGAGGCACAGCTTGCTGATTTTGAGGGCTATGAACAGCTTCGCAGAGATTTGCTGCATGTAGACAAATATGGAAATGACAAGCCGGAATGTGATGCACTTGCCAATGATCTCTATGAATTCGTCGCAAAGGGAATCCGGCAGCGGGGAATCGATGCGGGTCTGGGCTATTATCTGATCGTTATATCCAATAATCAGACCAATACAGATTGGGGGCATCAAACCTTTGCCAGTCTGGATGGACGGAAAACGGGCGTCTTTATGAATCCTGCAAATAATCCGCAGGGCGGTGCTGCAAAGAGCGGACCGACAGCCTGTCTGAATTCCCTAAGCAAATTTCAGGCAAAATATCATGGCGGCAGTGTACAGAATATCAAATTTACACCACGGATGTTCAATGAGGATCGAGATAAAATCCGAATCCTGTTTGATACGTATTTCAAAAAAGGCGGCTGCCAACTGATGGTGACCGTTGTGGATCACGGCGTACTGGAGGACGCGCAAAGGCATCCGGAAAATTATCCGGATCTGATTGTTCGTGTTGCCGGCTACAGTGCTGTCTTCGTGAATCTTACAAGAGATATTCAGGATGAATTGCTAAGCAGGATGCTGTATGATTAACATCACCAATATAGAACGCTTTGCGACACATGATGGTCCGGGAATTCGCACAACACTCTTTCTAAAGGGCTGCCCTCTGTATTGTCCATGGTGTGCCAACCCGGAAACACAGAGTGTGAAGCGTACGATGTTTCATAATGCCATGCGCTGTGTCGCATGTCGGGCATGTGAGCAGGCATGTCCGCATCAGGCGATTACCTTTCAGCAGGGTGTCTTTACGTATCAGGAGGCTCGCTGTCAGCGCTGCGGTGCCTGTGAACGGGCGTGTCTGCAGGATGCCATAGCATTTCAGGGAATAGAAATGGAGCTGGAAGCGATCATGGAGGAGCTGTGTAAGGATCGGGACTATTATGAAAACTCCGGCGGTGGAATCACCTTCAGCGGTGGGGAGCCATTTGTTCAGCAGGACGCTTTGTGGAAGCTGCTTCATGCCTGTAAGCAGGAGGGCTTTCACACTGCTGTGGAAACAACAGGAAATTACGCCAGCGACTTACTGATTCGCATGATGCCGCTGATTGATCTGTTTCTATTTGACTTCAAGCATCCGGATGATGCAGTTTTGCATACGGTAACCGGTGCGGATGGTGCATTGATTAAAGAGAACCTGCGCTATCTTCTCAAGGTGAATCCACAAAAGGTCATCGTCCGTATTCCGGTGATACCGGACTTCAATTATGATAAAGCTACGCTGGAGCATGCATTGCAGTATCTGAAATCCATTGGTGTCCGCGAGGTTCACCTTCTTCCGTATCATACGCTGGGAAAGGTGAAATACGAAAAAATGGGAAAACCGTATACCTTGTCAAAATCGATGCTGCAGAAAGAGGAGCTTGCGTATTATCGGGACTATGCGGAAAAACTCGGTATGCAGGCGAATATCGGCGGATAAAGTAAGGGCAGTGCTGCAGGAACACACTGCATTACGATACGCCGGTAACACTGTCGGAGGAATCCGGCAGTTTTCCATATTGAAATGGGACAGTGGAAAAACTCATAGTTTCCTTCCACAGAAACTTTTGGTATACTGAATACGTAAAATAAAGAAAGAGGGTTAGCTATGTTAGCAGAAACAGCAGTGAAATATTATCATATGGGCTATAACTGTGCGGAAAGTATCATTCGTGCAGGCAATGAGGTATATGGTCTAGATTTGCATGACAGAGATATGATCATGACAGCGGCCTTTGGCGGCGGCTTTCAGATTGGGGATGTGTGTGGAGCATTGTGCGGAGCTGCCTGTGTTGTTTCAGCACGCTATGTGGAAACAAAAGCACACGACTGCGCCTTTCTTCGTACGCTGACGCAGAAGCTTGTCATTGCATTCCAGAATAAAATGGGCTCCCGTTTATGTGCCCAAATCAAGCCGGTGTATCACAGCAAGGAAAAGAAATGTGAACGCACGGTGGAAACTGCTGCAGCGGTTCTGGAAGAGGTCATCCGGGAATGGGATGCAAAGGTCAGCGACATACAGGTATAGGGGAAGAAAAGGCATGGAGCGTTGTATCACCTCCTAGCCGCTATCGTGTATATCAAAATCAGATAATAAAAAGGATCAGGTGCATCTTTTAGCGATATGCTTGATCTTTTTATTTACGATGCTGTCTTACATTTGAGCAGGAATTTGATGTACAGGGAAGCTGTTTGCAATAACAGCCTGTTTCCTGCGCATTTGCCTTGTCTTTTCACAATATTTCGCATATTCTGAGTATAGGAGATGATGCTTATGAAGGAAGGAACCCTTGTATATTACATTGATGAGGGGCAGATTCATGACGGACATGTCATTGATGTAGAGACCAAACAGGATGGCTTTGTGTTCAGTATAGACAGCTATGGAGAATGCGGTGGATTCTGCCGTATTGATTCTGCACAGCTCAACCGCACGGTGTTTGAGGATTACGAGGAAGCGAAAAAGCATACAAAATAGCAAGCAGAGAAAGCGTTTCTTCTATATATTAGAAAGGCAGAGACAGCAGCGTCTATCCCTAAAGCAGCCTGTGTGTTCCAATGCCCTTATCAGGTAAGGATAAGAATGAAACAGCTCGGTGATTAACATATGCTCACTTTTCACTGTGCACATACAAGGAAAGAATTCAGATTACCTGAAGAATAGTCACTGGCCATTGAGGATTGCATGGCAGCGTAAAAGAAAACATTCAACCCTGTGTATATTCACAGCAGTTGAATGTTTTTACTATTCAGCTTTTGCATAAGGACAAGCAGTCATTTTCTGCATGCTTGCTTCAATGCCTGCATTGTTTCATCAAAGGGACAGATCATATTACTTAATCTGCTGATTTGTGCAGCCAGTGTGTACTTTATGGAAAGGGGGATGTCCTCACCCTTTTGAAACGCCGTAAGCTGTTCCTCCTGCACTCCTGCTGCTGCAGCTATAAAGGAAACCGGCAGCTTATACTTCTTCACCAGGACATCCAGCAGTGCCTTGATAATATCGTCATTTTCCACCTTCCATGCAGGAAGGTGGATGAAATTGGATACAAACGAACAGATCAGAGCCAGCTCCTGCTCGGTGTGATCCTCCACATTTACACTGATTCCCATCGCCTGCAAAACATCTTTCATATCCATGCCATTGAGCTCTTCCGCGGTTTGCAGGATGTCAAATAATTCCATAAAATAAGCCTCGCTTTCTAGTGCTTCCGTATGCAGTATGTGCAGGATAAACGGATATATCCAGCAGCTTCTTCTAAATACAGTTATCTACAGTTTAGCGTAATAGACAATGAAAATGAAGCGAAAAATACCATCAGTTTCGTAAGATATGTTAATCGGCGACAGGGAAGGATACGGCCATGCATTAAATAAATGACATCATGTCATCTAAAAAAAGGAGAAACACATATGCCAAAAGTCACAGATAGAGTGGAATAGCTGTGAAGTGGAAAACCGTATAGCAGATTGACAGGGGAATGCTTTAAAGACAATGCTAATATAGTAAGCATCCCTTTTTACGTGAAATAGCAAAAGTTATCATTTATTCGTGGATTTTTTAGGAATTTGACAGCTTCCATACGTATAGAAGGGGGTAAGGAGCCCTTACAGAATGGAGGACATATAAATGTCAAATGCAATGAATCAACTCAACTACCGTAACGATCTATTTTTTAAGTACGCCCTTTCCCGTGAGGATGAAGGCTCCGTGTACGCACGCAACACCATTATTGAACGTGTTACCGGAATCAGGGTAAAGGAAAGCACCGTACTCAATCCCAATCTGGATCCGGGCATCATCGGAAAGAAGCGCATCATTCTGGATGTTCATGTAAAGGATGAACAGAATCATCATTTCAATATTGAGATGCAGACGACCTACAAGGGAATAGCGGAAATGATGCGCTTTGAATTTTATGGCGCAAGAGCATTGAATAATCAGCTGAAAAGCGGTGAATTTTATGACCAACTAAAGCCGGTTTATCAAATCATATTCATCGATGAGTATGCATGGAGCAACAGAAATCTGATCAATCAATATCAGATGCGCAATGAGCAGGGAGAAGAGGAAAGCGGCTATCCGCTCATCCTTCGCACCTTTGTACATATGCCGGTGATCAATGACATCGTAAAGGAGAAGGAAATGCAGAGGTTGAATGACTTTGAACAATTGGTATACCTGTTTGAAAATAATGAAAAAAATGATATACTGAAGTCAAAGGAAAGGCTGGTGAAGGTATTCATGAACAAGTATGAGGAAATGCAGAAGGATGATGAGCTGTGGTCAACGGCTATGGCGATTCAGATGGGAGAAGCACGTTATCGCAACGGCTTGCGTGACAGCTTTGAAGAGGGAAAAGCTGCCGGAAAAATGGAAGGAAAGATAGAAGGTAAGCTGGAAGGAGAGAGGCAGCTCTTACACAAACTTATTGAAATCAAGTATCATGAGGATTGTGCAACATGGCTGCAGGCATTAACGGAGGAACAGATGCATACTGTGTCCACTTTACTTCTGGAATGTGATACCTTTGAGTCAGTCAAAAAACGATTACATAAATCTGACAAGAAATAAGCTGTCTGTGATTTCATAATAAAATACTTAAAAGACAACAGAAAAGCCATCCTGTATAGAAAAGGGATGACTTTTCTTTTTAGGCTCTTCAGTAATCCGCGTTATCTCTGCATACACGGCTGTAGGTGATGTTTTACCATTTACTATGCCGTTTTCTGCAGAAAGGTGTGCTAGTGAATGGCGATCTTGTTTAAGATACACAGTAGTGATTGCTGTGTTTGTATGTTTAAGTTGATAAGGCAATTTATGGAAGCCGTACAGGACGGTTATAAAGTATGGTAAAATAAAAGGTAACAGGATACAAGTTCGATACAAAAATTATGTATACTACAGAAAAGAGAGAGGTGATTGTATGCGGCTTTTGATTGTTGAGGATGAACAAGCCATTGCAGAGGTAATGCTGCTGAATCTGCAAAGAGTCGGCTATGAATGCGATTATGCACAGGATGGGGAGCTTGGCGCAGAGATGGTGGAGAAGCAAAGCTATGATCTTGTACTGCTGGACATCATGCTTCCGAAAGTCAATGGCTATGAGCTGATGGAATATCTGGCACAGCTGCAGATTCCGGTAATTTTTATAACGGCAAAGGGCAGTGTGCAGGATCGTGTAAAGGGATTGCATATGGGAGCGGATGATTATCTGGTAAAGCCATTTGCGGTGGATGAGCTTATAGCAAGAGTCGAAAGCGTGCTGCGCCGCTATCATAAAAGCATGCAGGATATTCATGTGCTGGATGTCACGATTCATACTGCGACCCGTAGTGTGGAAAAGGGGAATCGCATCATCGCGCTGACCAAAAAGGAGTACGAGCTCCTGCTGTACCTTGTTCAAAATAAGAATATTGCATTGTATCGGGATACGATGTATGAAAAGGTTTGGCATGAAGAGGAGTTTGAGCAGACCCGCACGCTGGATTTGCATATTCAGCGGCTGCGCAAGAAGCTGGATTGGCACAGCGTGATTCAGACAGTGTATAAAATCGGCTATATGCTGGAGGTGAACGATGAAGTTCAGCGATAAGCTCACATTGAGCAGTACCGCAGTTATCGCGATTCTGTTTTCCACCGGTGCTACCTTTATGATGGTACAAAACCATGAGCACCTGTTACAATCCTATATATCTCGCAATATGCAGACGCACGATCTGGAATCCTTTTCCCTGGAATCCAAGCTGACACAGGATGCCACATCGAATCTCACCTCCTTTGGCAGCGATGAAAAGGCGATGAGAAACCGCTCCATATATTATCTTCAGCAGGTCGCCAGTCACATGAATCAGCCGCAAACCGTGTATGCTTTGCTGGATTCAGAGCATACCCTTCTGTATACGACCGGAGAAAAAAGGCTGTTTGAGAAGCATTCCTTAAACAAGGCGCAGACCTACCGCATTGTCAACGATAACGATTCCCGTATCATGCTGGTCAGCAGTCAGATTACCGCAGGGAGGTTTACCTACCTTTTGGAAAGCGGCTATGATATCACTTCCTGCTTTCAGGAACGGGACCGGCAGTTTCAAACCTTTTTTCTCACGCTGCTGTGTGTGCTGCTGTTTTCCTTTCTGCTGCTGAAACGACTTTCCGTTTATCTCAGTGGTCCGATTCTAAAGCTGCATGAGGCAAGCAGACGCATCGCATCCGGACATTATGAGGAACGCACCAGCATTCAGAGTGATGATGAAATCGGAGAGCTGAGCCGCAGCTTTGATGAAATGGCGGAAGCAACACAAAAGACGATTCATCAGCTGGCGGTCAACCTTGCGCAGCGGGAAGATTTTATGAGCAACTTCGCGCATGAGATCAAGACGCCGATGACTGCAATTCTCGGCTTTGCGGATACGCTGCGCACATATGATTGTGACGTGGAAACAAGGAAAAAATGCGCTGATTATATATATACAGAGGGAAAACGTCTGGAAACGCTGTCTTACACGCTGATGGATCTTTTATCCTTAAGCGGACGCAAAATTCAGCTGCAGCCGGTCTTGATTTCTGCGCTTGTAAAGCAGCTAAAGCAGTATTATGAGGCTGTATCCACCGCAGGCAGTCTACGCTTTGCTTGTGCTGCCTGTACGGTATATGCAAAGGAGGAGCTGCTGTTCACCGCCCTGCGCAATCTGATTGATAATGCAATCAAGGCAACAAACGGCGATCAAAAGATTCTGTTGAAGGGAGAGCTGTGCGAGAAAGGCTATCGGATGTCGGTAACGGATCATGGAATCGGTATGCGGCAGGAAGATATTGAACAGGCATCCCAGCCGTTTTATATGGCGGATAAATCCAGAGCCCGCAAACAGGGGGGCGCAGGTCTTGGTCTAACGATTGTCAAACGAATCTGCGATTTGCATGGCAGCCCGCTGCAGATCACCAGTAAGCTGCATGAGGGGACTGTTGTCACGATTCTGCTGGAGGTGGCTGACCATGAAAACTAGAACCGCATTCGCATTGTGTCTGGGCGTATGCAGTCTGTCTGTTCTGCTTCCGCTGACAATCTTTCATATTCAGGACAGTGTTGCAGTGGATCAGGATATCGTGTGGCAGTCATCCACAGAGGACATTGCCAGAAACTATCCGGTCGTCTCCAGAGTCTATGCCAATTTCTACCAGCGTGATGAAACCATGCTGGATAATGAAACCTTTCATCTGTCGGACATGAGTGCTTATACAGAAAAGCAGCAGCGTCAGCTGGCAGAGGTAAAAAAGAAATACAGCAGAGAGCTGAATACTTTACTTACGAAGGGAGTCTTTCCCTATGCGCTTCTGGATTTGAAAAAGGCAGAGTCCTTTTCAATCGAATTCGGAACCCTGTCCCATATGAGTGAAAAAAGCGGAGCCTGGCAGCTGAATCAGGTATACCGTCTGAACTCTGACAATGATAATATCGGGGATTTCACCATGGATAAACAGACGGAAAAGATATTGAATCTGGAATTTTACAAGCGTACTGTAAAGCAGTACAGCGAACAGGAGCGCAAGGAATTCGCCTGGCATATGATTCAGTATCTGGGGCTGGATTCCCTGGAGGACTGGACGTATACCCAGTATGGGTATGAATCCTATAAGGCAAAGGTGCAGGTGTATTGCGAGGTGGAGGATTTCGGAGATTCCTCACGATTTTCAATGGGCATCACACCTTTGGGACAGCATACCTCTACGATATTATACAATTATATGAAACACTGAAAACGCTGTAAATTCAGCGTTTTTTCTATTAGGGGCTTGAAGCTGCATCATTTTATAAAGGAACAATAACTGCCCTATCAAATATACAACTGTGATACAACCGCATGCTAAAGTAGCAGCAAGGAGATGATATAATGAAAAAAATATGCATACTGCTATGCTGTATCATACTGCTTGCCGGCTGTGTAAGCAGGAAACAGGATGTAAGCGATAAAGAGGGAGGAGAGCCACAAAAGCAAGGTGCCTTTAACGAGGAGCTGCAGCTAAAGGAATGGTCGCTTCGCTCGCTTAGTCAGGGCGATGGAAATGCACAGGGCTTTTACCGTTTGAAAACGATAGATAACGGCGGCGGTGAGCTGTATTCCAATATTTTATATACCGACTATGAGAACAAAAAAGAAATTTATTTATGCGACAAACCGGAATGTCAACACAGGGATACCTCCTGTACCTCCTATTATGCAGGTCTTGATATGGTTACGCAGCTGCTCGTTCATCACAACCATTTGTATCTGATCGCCAATGAGGACAGCACGGTAAATGAAAAAAACGAGCTTGTTACAATGCCTGCCAGAATCCTGCAAATGGATCTGGATGGGAAAAACCGCAAAGAGCTCATGCAGCTGCCAAGCGGCTATGGCTTCAGCTATGAGAGTATGGCAGTGGCCGGGGATGTTTTGTATGCTCCAATCGAGAAAACAGAGAATGTGAGTACAGGACAGGGAGAAATGAGCTCTGCCGTACAGGTTGTCCGTGAAAAAAAGCTGTATGCGATACAGCTGAACAGCGGCAAACGAAAGGCGGTTGCGGATATGAAAAACAAGAGCATTCTGGGATGTATGGGACGCTCTCTCATCGTCAATGCCTACCGCTATAAGGAAGACCCCGATCAGCTGCTGGATAAAGGGGATTTTGAAGGCTATGAGCGGGTGTCACAGCAGGCAGAGATTGCCTATGAGCGTATCAATGTGGATAGTGGAAGGGTGGAGAAAAGCTTTCCTACAGCTGCGGATGTGCTGGGTATCTTCGTAAATGACAGTATTTACTATACAGATAACAGCGGTATGCTGAAGCAGCTGAATATGAAGGATGGGAAAACACATGATCGCAAGCAGCTGGAGAATCCCATGTCCACGCTGATGTTTGGAGAGGATAACCATCTGTACCTGTATATGGGAGAAAAGGAATATGTATATTCATTACAGGATGATCGTCTGACACCGTTTACGCTGACACTGTCGGATACACAGGAGCCGATTCGCCTGCTTGGTGAAACAAAGGATATGTATTATGTCATCTATGATCAAACTGGAGAGGTAAAGAAAACATGGGCCGGTACGGATCAGTATGAGGCAAGCAGTTACGCTTATGGACTGATGAAAAAGAAGGATTACTGGAACAGCAAAGCGAACTACACACCGGTGGATGTCATAGCGAAGGGGGAGTAGGCAAATGCTGGAAATAAAAAATGTAAGTAAATCCTATGCGGATAAACGGGTGCTGCATCATATTGATTTGCGTCTATCGCATGGAATCTATGCGCTGCTTGGACCCAACGGTGCCGGGAAATCAACATTGATGAATATCCTGTGCAATCAGCTGAAATGTGAGGAAGGCAGTGTTTTGTATAACGATAAGGATATCCGTGAGCAAAAGCAGGCATATTATGAGTTGCTCGGATATGCTCCGCAGCAGCAGGGTCTGTATGATGAATTTAGCGGAGAACGGTTTCTAACGTATATGGCTTTGTTGAAAAATATCAGTAAGTCACAGATACAAAAGGAGGTTGCGCGTGTTGCACAGCTTGTGAATATGCAGCAGCACCTCAAGCAGCGCTGTGGTGCATATTCCGGTGGCATGAAACAGCGTATACTGGTAGCTCAGGCATTGCTGGGGAATCCGGAAATTCTGCTGTTCGATGAACCGACAGCAGGCCTGGATCCAAAGGAGCGGGTGTCTTTACGCCGTGTATTTGATTCCCTGAAGAAGGAGCATACCTTGTTGATAGCGACACATGTTGTAAGCGATGTGGAATCCATAGCAGATGAGGTAATTTTTTTAAAGCAGGGAAGGCTGATGGCACAGGGTGGTGTGGATGAGCTGCTGCTTCACCATCCGGGTATTGCTTCACTGGAGGAATTGTATCTGCATATGTTTGCCGAGGAAGCAGCATGTTGAAAAATCTGTATGCAATGGAGCTGTATAAGCTGTGGAGAAGTAAAAGATTTCTGCTGTTTCTTTTGCTGCTGCTGTTGTGCAACATCGGCTTTCTCTCCTACGAAACCTGGGGACAGAATAAGGTTGAAACAGCAGCCTATCAGAAAGTATCCACGCATTTACAAGCCCTGTCCAGTGATGCACGCTACACATATCTGCAGGAACACGCATATCAGGTGGAGCTGGCCTTTGCCCGTGAGCAAATCCGCAATCTGAAGACGCAGCACGATCCGCAGGCGGAGGCGCGTATTGCGGCGTTGCGTGATCAGTACCCTGCGCTTGAGCAAAACGGTGGTACACCACCTTTGTATACCGGTGATCTGGAAGCGGAAACGGCCTTTTTAAAACCGATCTTAGAACAGGCAGCTACGGTGAAGGGCTATGCAAATTTTCTAACGGAGGTTGAACAGAAGGCAAAAACGATCTCTTCGATTTCCATATTTGCAAGGGAGGACAGCTTCTCCAGTCGTAATATACAAAAAAGCAAAGAGGACTATGCGGCAATGCATTCGGTTTCCATTGACTTTCAGCTGCAGGATGCACTGCTGCGAGCACTGTCTTATCCCGTAACCGCTGTTCTTGTCATGCTTGCAATATTTCTGTATGCAACGATGGTCTATCAGCAGGAGAGTCAGCGTAAGCTGCAGCCGATGCTTTATGGAACCCTGCGCGGCCGGCATACCTATATAAATACGAAGATGGTTGCGATTGCTGTATCCTCTGCGGTGATTGTCTGCTTGTTTTATGGCGGTAATCTTCTATTGATGGAGCTTGCATATGGGGGGATTCGCCTATCTGCATCACTGCAATCTCTTGCGGCCTTTCAGCAGTCGATACTGCCCATCAGCATCCTACAGTTCCTTCTACTGTTTTTCTTTCTGAAGATAGGCACCTGTATGATATTCGCTCAGGCGATGTTGCTGCTCTGTACCATTTTCAAGCATCGGGTTATCAGCTATCTCAGCATGATTGCCTGCATTCTGCTTTCCTTCGCCATGCATATATTCCTGTCGCCAACCGGTCCTTTCCGTGTGCTGTATTATCTGAATCCGGTTCGTTTGTTTCAGGTTGTCGAGCTGCTGCAGGGCTATGTGAATTTCAATGTGCTTCAACATCCGGTATCACTTTCCATGCTTTACAGCATATTGCTTCTGGCTGTGGCTGTGCTTTTGTTTGTGCTGCTGCATAGCATGGTGGAAAAAGCTGCGCACAGCTACCAGCTTCCGGTGTGGATCCGGCGTCTGCATATGCCGGTTATACGCAATCTGTGGGCACAGGAATGCTACAAGCTTTTCTGGGTACAAAAAATAGCGCTCGTCCTGCTGGTCTTTGCCGGATTTCAGTTGTACAGCTATTCACATATGCAGGTGTATACAAGTGAAGAGGAACGGCTGTGGTCCTCCTATATGCAGACACTGCAGGGGGAAGTGACAAAAGAGAAGGAAGCGTTTCTTCAGAAGGAAAAGACCTATTTTGCGGATTTACACAAGCAGGAGGAGCGTCTGGTAAAGCGTCTTGAGCGAAGGGAAATCAGTATGGCGCAATATCGCCGACAGGTGGAGCCGATTTCCAATATGCTGTTGAAGGAGGAAACCTTCCAGCAGGTGCTGCAGGAATATGAATATGTAAAGCAGGATTCCCATCGGCAATTTGTCATTCCCTTTGGCTATCGGCGGCAGTTCTTTTCATCGGATCGCTGGAGTATGCTGATCTTTCTCTTCCTGTTTCTGCTAAGCATTGCAAATCTGCAATGTATAGAGTATCGCAATAAACGGCAGATTTTATTAAAGACCTGCGTACATGCCAAAAAGGCACTGGTAAACAGAAAGCTGATCCTCGCCTTTCTGTGCGGTGTTTCTCTGCTTATCATGGCACGTCTTCCACAGCTGCTGGTCTATGCAAAAACCTATGGTTTTCCATGCAGCACTGCATCGATTACATCCCTGCAGGAATTTGCCCAGCTGCCGGGAGGTATCAGTATCGCATGCTTTATGATTGGTGCAGCCCTGCTCCGACTTTTTGCCCTGCTTCCGGTAATCATGTTCTGCTTCATGGTTTCCGTCCGTGTCCGTCAGCAGCTATTCACGCTGTTATCGGCTCTTCTGATATTTCTGCTTCCTTTGCTGTTGTCAGCTGCAGGAATTCATATTCTGGATGCTGTGAGTCTGTATCCGCTGCTGTTTAATGAAAGCTGTATGACATCTGTTTCCGGTATGTGGAATCTGTTGTTCTCCATACTTGGCTATTCTGTATATACCATACTATGCTATCGGCTTGCTCTTTTATTTGATAAACAGGTCTAAGAAAAAAACACTTCCTTTATTCTGCATACAGCAGAGGGAAGTGTTTTCTTTTACGTTTTTACTATTGATTTGCCGCAGTATCATCCAGGCGCTTCACGCTCAGTGTAACGGTGACGCCTGTGCTCAGTGTCAGAGTCAAAGCGATAGCCGCACTGACGGCCATGTCGATTACATCACCGGCTGATAAGGTTTCAATCACACTGCCGGAATAGATGGATTCCGTTGCGATTGCCAGCAGATGGCGTTCTTCTGTACTTGGAATAGATACCCCGTTGCGTCGCACGCTCAGTGTAACTGCCGCTCCCAGTGAAGCGGAGGCATTGAACATATAGTTGATTTCATAAACACCGCTGGTAACAATTGTTAAAGCATCTGCCGGTGTAAGGTCAACATTGGAGGCAGGCATATCTACAGGAAGAGGCAGCTGTTGCTCGGCACCGATCAACAGACTCAAGGTTTGTGCGGTATCATTGTACTTTCCACCGTATGCCAAAAGTGTTCCACCGCCGCCAGGTCCGGTATCTCCGCGTGGAATGGTGAAGGTAAGCTCTATACCATCCGGTGTATCTACGGAGGTAACCTCAGCTTCTGTTCCCGGTTCGGATGTTGTAGTTGGACCAATGGTTACGACTGGTGTTGGTCCTGTTGGTCCGATATCTCCCTGTGCACCGGTTTCACCAGTTGGTCCGGTCGGCCCGATTTCTCCGTCAGCGCCTGTAGGACCTGTAGCTCCTATGGCACCATCGGCACCTGTAGCTCCGGTGGCACCTGTGGCCCCGGTAATTCCCGTAGCACCGATTGGTCCGGCAGGCCCTGTAGGTCCGGTTTCCCCAGTAGCGCCTGTGGCCCCGGTGTTTCCGGTAGCGCCGATTGGTCCGGCAGGCCCTGTAGGCCCGGTTTCCCCAGTAGCGCCAGTAGCCCCTGTGGCCCCAGTAATTCCGGTAGCACCGATTGGTCCGGCAGGCCCTGTAGGTCCGGTATCACCAGTAACGCCTGTGGCACCTGTGGCCCCAGTAATTCCGGTAGCACCGGTTGGTCCGGCAGGTCCGGCAGGTCCGGTTGGCCCTGTTGCACCATTCTCACCAGTCGCTCCGATTGCCCCAGTCGGTCCGGTATTTCCATTAGCGCCCGTCGGTCCTGTAGCCCCAATTGGCCCTGTGGCTCCGGTAATCCCCGTAGCGCCTGTCGGTCCTGTCGGTCCTGTCGGCCCGGTAGCTCCAACTCCAGGCCCAGTCGGTCCCGTGGCTCCTGTAGCACCGGTATCCCCGCGTGGAATGACGAAATCCAATACATGATTTGGTCCTCCGCTGTCATGTACCTGAGCAGGTGTTCCTGGATCAGCAGTTGTCGTCGAACGTATGGTTATTGTTTCCGATAACCCGGTAGCGCCTGTGGCTCCGCTTGCGCCCTGTGCTCCTGTAGCTCCGGTGGCACCTGTTTCTCCCGCCGGACCTCTGAATCCTCGCGGACCGCGCGGCCCCGGACAGCAGCATACGTCATAGTCGCAATCGCAGGATGAAGAACTGCACTCATTGCAGCAGTTTTTGTCATCAAATTCATACTCATCATAATGCATATCGTTCACCTCAATTTTTTTAATTCATTTTAGTATATGGCAGAGATTTAGAATGGGGCATGATATTGACCCTGTTCCAATGAAAAGATGGCTGATTCGTTTGCATATTTAAGTATCCGGCAATCAGCAGAGAAGCCGATTGTCCGGTATTGTGAAAAGGATAGCTGGTCGAAGCTGCATCAGTTGATCAGGATATAGCGATCCCTGCGCTGGCATAGCCGGCGATTGTATTGACAAGGCTCAAGCCGGCAGCTGTAGCGGTGAATACAAGCAGCAGTCTTGTCTGGTTCGTAACTGCGATTGACAGTCCTGTTGTTGTACCCGAGGATATGGTTCCGATAGCGATTACCCCGCTGATCGCAGGAGCTAGTGCCACCGTAGCCCCAGGCACAGCCGTAAAGGAGTTGTTTGGTGCTGTAGATTGGTAAAGTGTTGCTGTGATTGTTACAGTAGAGCCAACCAGTGACAAAGCAGCGGTGGTTGAGAAGAAAGCAGAAATCGAAGTTATGGTACCTGCTCTTGGCATAGAAAATGCAAAGTTTGTCAGCGTACCAGCAGCATTGGTAAGGTCTATGATGCCGCCAACAATACTGACGCCTGGTGCAGAGCTGCCGAAGCCGACAAAGCCCGGTGTACCGACCAGTCCTCCTGCAATCGTTGTCAGGGATAATGGAATGCCAGAGCTGTAAGGAATAATTGCAGAGCTTCCTGCTAGTCCGGTCGCTCCGGTTGCACCTGTAGCCCCGGTTAAGCCCGTGCTTCCTGTGGGACCTGTTGCACCCGCAGGGCCAATAATACCATCAGCTCCTGTAGCCCCAGTGGCCCCTGTCGGTCCAGTCGCCCCATCCGCTCCGGTGTTTCCGGTAGCTCCAGTTGGCCCGGTAGCTCCTGTCAACCCTGTACTTCCTGTCGCACCTGTCGGTCCGGTAGGTCCATCAGCGCCATCAGGTCCTGTATTTCCGGTTGCTCCAGTTGGCCCGGTTGCACCATCAGCCCCGGTGTTTCCCATGGCCCCCGTCGGTCCTGTGGCTCCGGTTAATCCCGTGTTTCCCGTTGCCCCGGTCGCTCCGGCAGGCCCGATTGCACCATCAGCCCCAGTGTTTCCAGTAGCGCCCGTTGGTCCTGTTACGCCATCAGCCCCAGTATTCCCGGTAGCCCCCGTCGGTCCTGTTATTCCTGTGCTTCCGGTTGGTCCAGTTCCTCCGGTAGCTCCAGTGCTGCCTACTGGTCCAGTAGCTCCCATAGGTCCGATTGCACCATCGGCTCCGGTATTTCCAGTAGCGCCCGTTGGTCCCGTAGTCCCGGTTGCACCGATGCTTCCTGTTGCACCAGTTGGTCCTGTCGCACCAGTATTTCCCGTTGGTCCGCTAACGCCGTTGGCTCCGGTGTTACCCATCGGTCCGGTTGGTCCAGTCACACCATTAGCACCGGTATTACCTGTAGCCCCTGTTACGCCACTCGCTCCTGTCGCCCCAGTCGCTCCGGCAGGTCCGACAGGGCCTGTATTCCCCGTAGGCCCAGTGGCACCAGTATTGCCAGTCGGCCCGGTAGGTCCTGCAGGAATTGTGAACAGCAAAGAAGCACCGGAAGGTGAAAATGTCTCATCGACACTGGCTTGTGTTCCAGGATCACCGGTTATAGTTCCGGCAACGGTAATAACCGGGGTCACTCCGGTAGCTCCCGTGTTTCCACTCGCACCGGTATTTCCTGTCGGCCCAGTCGGTCCCGTCGGTCCAGTAGCACCGGTACTGCCGGTATTTCCAGTTGCACCAGTCGGGCCTGTTGGCCCCGTAGCGCCTACACCTGGACCGGTCGCCCCAGTCGCCCCCGTCGGTCCGCTTGGTCCTGTCGCTCCTCGAAATCCCCGTGGTCCTCGTGGTCCCTGGCAACAGCTGTTACAGTCAAAGTCGCAGGATGAGGAATCCTCGCTACAGCACTCATCGTTGTAATTATAATCATCGTAATGCATATTGCTCACCTCGCTTTCTAATACGTTATACAATATGCTGATAAAGAAAAGCAGACATCGACAATCCCCCAGATATCTAAAAATATTTAATTCTCGCAAACAAAGCAAACGCAGCGGACATATATGTTGACATAGATGATATCAATGCTGAATTTTTGAAGGAAGCAGGGATTTGCTATGCAACGGCTTATCCTGCTGAAGGTCATAAGCAATGCATTTGATACATGTTTCAGAGTAGCAGTACGCCAAAGCTGAGTAAGCAGAAACGGAAGCAGCCCTCATAAAACGCGAGACCTGCATTTCATCGATCTGAATACGGATTGCTATACAAGTGGTAAATGGCAAGACACAAGAATATTTCTATGCGTTAATTCGCAGACAGGTAAAGATTTTTTTTTAGGCATATGCTATACTGTTAGCATAAATGAGGTGATTATATGCTGTCTACAGAGCGTAAATTATATTTGTTGCAGAAAGTGGAAAGAGAAGGAACCATCCATGTACGGGATGTTGCCAAGCAGCTTAATATCAGTGAAACAACGATCCGTCGTGATTTGATGGAGCTGGAGCAGGAAGGAAAGGTGCGAAGGGTGCACGGCGGTGCTGTCAGAGAGAGTCTGAATCAGATTTTAACGGAATCAAGAGAGCTGCTGATGCAGGATCGCATGCTGATCAATTTTGACAGAAAATCCAGAATCTGCCGCAGTGCCAGTGAGCTGGTAGAGGATGGAGAGTGTGTCTTTCTGGATGGAGGAACCAGTATTGTCGCAATGATTGACTATCTGCAAAGTCGCCCCATCAAAATCGTGACACATAACCAGCTCATCGTACAGCGGCTGCATGATCCGGTTGCACAGATAATTATCATCGGTGGGGACTTTAATGCAAAATATCACATGAGTGAAGGTCCAATGGCACAGAATATGCTTGGTCTTTACAATTTCGACAGGGCCTTTATCGGCTGTGCAGGCATGGATCCTATCAGTGGGCAATGCTATACTGCAGAAATGGGAACCAGAGAATTGAAGGAGATTGCGATGAAAAACAGCAATCACAGCTATCTGTTGATTGATGATAGCAAGCTGTTTGTAAAGGGCTTCTGCAAATTTACGAATACGGATGCCTTTGAACAGATATTCTGTAATACGCTGGATGAGGCTGTGGAAAACCTTCCTGAGAATATGAAATTTGTGGAATAGGCTGAACAAAAAAAAGGTTCAACCTTTTTTTTCAAAATGTAAGAAAACGCTTTCCTGATTGCCCTTCCTGATTTATCATAAGAGTATAAAGAAAAGAGGGGTTTTATGGTAAGGACAATACCTGAAGATTTTTTAATCGGAACAAGCAGTAGTGCATGGCAAATTGAAGGTGTGGCAGGAAAAAGCAAAGAACAGAAAAGCTGGGCAGAGCTGTTCTATGAATCAGCACCGGAAAAATGGCACGACGGAGTCGGACCCGACAAGGCGGCCGATTTCTATCACCGCTACAAAGAGGATATTCATACTATGGCATCACTTCATATGAAAGCCTTCCGCTTTACGATACAGTGGGCGCGGTTTATGAAGGATCCGATTGCCGGTATCGTGGATGAAGAGGCAGCTGCATATTACGGTGATGTAATCAAAACCATACGGGAGGCGGGAATGGAGCCGCTGATATCCCTTGAGCACTGGGATCTTCCGGCCATACTCATCGAACGCTTTAACGGCTGGGCAGGCAGAGAAACGCTGGACTGCTACATCATCTATGTGAAAGAGGTGCTGCAGCGTTTTGCAGATCAGGTAACCTGGTGGTTCGCCTTTACAGAACCGAACATCCCCATTGATAACGGGTATATGGATGCCATATGGTATCCGTTCACTCATGATCCGAAAACCGCTTATCAGGCACATTTTCATAAGATACTGGCAACCTCGTATGCAGTCGCATGCATGGAGCAGTATCGCTCCTATGGATGCCGCATGGGGGCAATGGTACACATGACACCGGTCTATGCGAAAAGCGGAGAGATTCAGGATGTAACAGCAGCATGGTATGCCGATCTGTTTCATGTGCGTCTGTATCTGGACCCGTATCTGAAGGGAGAATTTCCGGCGGAACTGCTGCATCAGCTGCAGCTGCATGACTGCATGTTTAGCTATAAGGAAGAGGATTTGCAGCATATCCGAGCACATCGCATTGATATGCTTGGCATTGATTACTATTTTCCGATTCGGGTGCAGGCGCGCCGTCATCCGTATACCGGTCCCTTCCATCCAAAGCTGTATTATGAGCCATGGATCAAGGAGGACCGCAAATTCAATGCGGACCGCGGCTGGGAGGTTTACGAGCAGGCTGTCTATGATATCGGCATGCGCCTGAAGCATGAATATGGCAATCCGGACTGGCTGATCAGCGAAAACGGTATCGGTATTGCACATGAGGAGCGCTACCGCAATGAACAGGGAAGTATTGACGATGATTACCGGATCACCTTCCTCCGTGAGCATCTGCGATATGCGCTGAAGGCAAAAGAGGCAGGCTGTCACTGTCATGGGTATCTTGTATGGTCTTATATTGATAATGTATCCGCCATCAATGCATTTAAAAACCGTTACGGTCTGCTGGAGCTGGACGTAACGACAGGAAAAAGGATTCCGAAGAAATCGGCATACTGGTTTCGAGATATATTAGAAAAAATGCAGCTGGATGATTGAAAATGCATGATTGTGTGTGATAAAACAAACATAAATATGCATAATCGGAATAATGTGAGCGCAAATGGCTTGCTTATCGGATGAATTCCCATTATAATAAGCATAGAAAGAATCCTGATACCTTTGATTCTTTGACGCAGTCTGCATGATTTCATAGGAATGATGCTTGCAAGGGAGCATGGTGATGACATGCAAGGGGCGTGCACATTTGTTATCGAAGCGGGCTGTCAGCTATGAGGAGGGCGCTTATGAAAGATTTTCTATTTTATACACCTGCAGCATCCGGCGTTGACTGGAAGCGCATCGATTCTCTTCGTCATGTTATGGAGAAACGCACTGCCAGTATATGCTCGCAGCGTGCTCTTCTGTATACACGCTCATTTCAGGAAAGTGAAGGAGAACCGTATATTATCCGCAAGGCAAAGGCATTTGCCTATACCCTTGCCCATATGGATATCTATATTCAGCCGCATTCTCTGATTTTCGGAAATCAGGCATCTACAAACTTCGCAGCACCAATATTTCCGGAATATTCCATTCAGTGGGTCATTGATGAGCTGGATACTTTCGATCAGCGAAGCGGTGATGTGTTTCAGATCAGTGAGGAAGTAAAGCAGGAGCTGAAAAGCATAGCACCATACTGGCTGCAGCATACCCATGAGGATGAGGTCAATGCACACCTCAGCGAGAATATCCGTCTTGCAGAGAAGCAGGGAGTTCTTCATCGCGGCGGTATTTCCATGTCCGGGGACGGTCACATTGTACCGGATCATGACATGATATTGAACAGAGGGTTTCGCTCGATCATCAATGAGGCGAAGCATGCCCTGACACATGCTGACCTGCAGGATGCACAGCGCAATTACTATCAGGCGGTTATCATTTCGCTGGAAGGGGCACTGCTGTTTTTTCAGCGATTTGCCAAGCTTGCCGAGGAAATGGCGGAGCATGAACCGAATGAAAAAAGAAGACAGGAGCTGCGTGTAATCGCGCATATGGCTTCAACCATGATGGAACAGGAGGCCAGAAGCTTTTATGAAGGCGTAGAGGTGTGCTATATGGTGCATGTTCTGCAGATGATTGAAAGCAACGGGCATTCCTTCTGCTATGGCCGTTTCGACCAGTACATGCGAACGCTTTATGAACAGGATCTAAAGCGGGGTGTGCTGACAAAGGATCAGGCACTGGAAATCATCACCCATATGTTCATAATGAATTCCTCCTGTAATAAGGTGCGTCCCTACGGTCATACAAAATACTCACAGGGCTATCCGCTTTATTCCAATCTGGTTGTCGGAGGCAAAACACCACAGGGAAGCGATGGTACCAACGAGCTCTCCTATCTATGTATTGAAGCGATGCATCTGACGTCGTTAGCGGAACCGAATTTCTCTGTCCGTTATCATTTGGAAACACCGAGGCAGTTCCTAAAGGCGGCGGCATTGCTGATTCGCACCGGATGCGGAATGCCGAGCATGTTCAATGATGAGGTGGCCGCAAAGGGAATCGAGGATTTGGGAATTGCGAAGGAGGACGCGCTGGACTATTGTCCGATTGGCTGTGTGGAAACCGGGGTACCGGGAAAATACGGACATCGGGCTACCGGTATGACCTATGTCAACTGGGGCAAGGTTTTGGAGATTTTGCTGCATAACGGTGTAGACCCTGCAAGCGGTATCCAAATGCTGTCGGTAAATGGACAAAGCGGGGATGCTGTTACGTTTAAGAGCTATGAGGAATTGTGGCAGGGCTGGGAAAAGCTGCTGAAATTCTATTCTGATATATCGGTGGAATGCGATGCAATCTGTGATGATTCTCTGGTAAAATATGATGCTGATCCTTTCGCAAGCTGTTTTATACAGGACTCCATGAAGCTGGGAAAAACCCTGAAGGAGGGTGGCTGCCGCTATGATGTGATTTCACAGTCCAATATCGGACCGTGTGTTGTCGGAAACGCATTATACGCAGTAAAGAAGCTGGTATTTGAAGAGCAGTCGGTAACCTGGGAAGAGCTGATGAATGCTATGCAGGATAACTGGCAGTCTCTGAAATCCGCTAAAATTCATAAAAAAATACGTCATGTTGCCAAGTTTGGAAATGACGATGATGCGGTGGATGAAATTGTTAAGAATGTTTTTGATTCCTATCTGAAGCTGCTTCCGCAGTATCGTACACAGCGTTATCAGCAGGGGCCTGCAGTAAGCTGCTATACGATGTCGACCAGCAATATCACCTCCTATGTACCAAACGGCTTTGTCGTTGGTGCAACACCGGATGGACGATTTGCAGGTACCCCGTTAAATGAAGGCTGTTCTCCAACACAGGGGACAGATACAAACGGTCCTACCGCGGTTATCAATTCAGTTGCTAAGCTGCCGAATGAACAGGTTGCGGCAGGACAGCTGCTGAATATGCGATTCTCCAGCGGTGCACTGGCAGGAGAGGAAAATCTCGATAAGTTCGTTGACTTTCTGATGGCCTCTGCGAAAAAGCACATTTACCATAATCAGTTCAACGTCATCGACAGTGCAACGCTGCGTCTGGCGCAGGAGCATCCACAGGATTATACGGATCTGATCGTGCGTGTTGCCGGTTACTGTGCACAATTTGTTTCCTTGATGCCGGAAGCACAGGAGGCTATCATCGCACGTACGGAGAATACATGGTAGCCTTACACCTGTCGACCATACAGCGCTATTCCACAAAGGATGGCCCGGGGATACGATCCACCGTATTTCTGATTGGCTGTAATCTGCGCTGTGCATGGTGCTCCAATCCGGAGCTGATGCTACCATACGATAAGCTGCTTCATTTTTCATCGCTGTGCCGCGGCTGTCAGAGCTGTGTGCATGCGTATCCAACGGCTGTATACATGGAGGATGGTGCTATTCATATGCATCCCTGTGCACAGCATATGGCTGGAGAGCTGGAGGAGGCTTGTCCCTTTGATGCTCTTGAACAGGTTGGGATGCGGATGGAGCCCATACAGCTCGCAAAGCAGCTGGAAAAGGATTTCACATATTATGAGGAATCCGGAGGTGGTGTAACGTTTAGCGGAGGGGAACCGCTGTTACAGGCTGCGGCTTTGTGTGATACCCTCTATCTGCTGAAGCAGAAGCAGATTGCGGTTTGTGTGGATACCGCAGGGGATGTGGCATGGGAACAGCTGGAAAGGGTTGCGGACTATTGCGATTTGTTTCTCTATGATATCAAAGCCTTTGATGCTGCATTACACAAAAAAATCACCGGTGCAGACAACGGCCGGATTCTTGATAATGCAAGAAGACTGGCGGCGATGCACAAGCCGATGTGGATTCGCATGGTCATTGTGAAGGGGTATAACGATGATCGAAGCGATCTGCTGAAAAGACTGCAGTTTGCGGCAGCACTGGGTTCTGCGGTACAACGAGTAGAGCTTTTACCATATCATGCCTTGGGAGAAGGAAAGTATAAAAGTATGGAACTGGCATATCCGATACAGGAGGATGCCTGTCCGGATGCTGAAACACTGACCTATTGTATGGAGGAAGGCCGAAGGCTCAATCTGCCAATGTATATGGAAAAAGAGTGAACGTACTGTCGGCTGTCATTTGTTTCTATCATAGCGTTCTTTGTTCTGTTATGATAATGGAGTGAATTACTCAAAAGGTCTTTCAATTAGTAAAAAATATGATACAATAAATACATAAATGTAATCGTGATAACTTTGAGCATGAAATGAAGGCTACAGGGTGAGAAACCTGGCGGAGTCCGGAATATACCGGGGTTCATGGATTGTTAGAGAGGTAAGTATCATTGATGGAGGATACCATCAGTGTGCTTGCCTTTTTTTTGTTATCCCGAGCAGGAAAGGAGTGTCTTGACATGGGACAATTTATTAGACTGAGAGTAGCGAATGAGCTTTATGTATTGAAAAAGGACAGATGGGGGTTTGCATATGATAGGGACAGGATAACAGATATGCTCAATTCATGGTTTAACATGCAGCTTTATAATGTAGAGGAGCTTGAGGACAGCGTACTCTTCACACTCAAAAAAGATGTGCTTCAGGAGCATTTTCTCTCATTTCTTTTGGAACAGACACAGATTATGTGTGATTTTGAAGCGAAGGAAATCAAGGAGGAGGTGGAAGCACTGAAAAGCAGAAACCTCCCGGATTATATGAAGTGGATAAAAGAAAACCGCATGCCGTCCTGTCTATGGTATGGAAAATGTACCATCGTATCACCGCTGTATTGTTCTGAAAAGCTGTATATGAGTGCTGATGGCGTGGATTATCTGGTTGAGGGTAAGGCTATTATGGAATGCTATGATAGTTTATTTACATACATCCATAACATGATTCGCAAAATCTCTGTGAATCCCTTAAAGGATACGGTTGTAGTTCTGCTTGACTAAGCATATCCTTGTTTTCAGGATGTTTTTGAAATGTATGCGAATATGCGAATAAGCAAAGTCTTTCCCAAGATAAGTAAGTAGGAAGACATCGTATCATATATCGCTGGAAAGTTGAATTTCTATCAGGCTTTCTCCAATCTGTAGCACCAAGTAATGAAAAAAATGTCCGAAACGCTTTAAATAAGTGTATTTAGGACATTTTTCTATGTGTATCAAAGTATCGTAATTTTTCCTCTCAACTTATAACACTATACCTGTATTTTTCCTGTGTCTACCCTTGCCTGTTTTTTTGTGGTTTCCTATGCTTGCGCGTGTTATTTTGTAGTCTGTAAAGGATGAGAGGCTTTTCAACAGATACAATATAAACATAGCGTTCCTGTCATACATAATCGTATCATAGAAATTCATAATCCTCATCTGATACACAAATCAGCTGCTTTACCTCGCTCACCATATGCTGCTCCTGCTCTGTGATCTGATCAGTTATCAATACATCGTAGTCAGACCACCTTGCGAAGGTATAGGAGGAGGACTTGCGAAACTTCGAGGAATCGCACAACAAAATCTTCTGCTGTGCCTTTCGCAGAACATGCTGCTTGACCTCCATTTCCTCATGGGAAAAGGTCGCCGGTCCAAACGAGTCAAGAAATCCATCACAGCCCATGAAGGCGGTATCAATATGGATGGCATCAATTATGCTGTTTGTAAAGCCGCCGACGGCAGCCTTCCCCTGCTTCTGGAGCAGTCCCCCTGCAATAATCAGCTGATGTGTGGTTTCCGATACCATAGACGCAATCGCAAGAGAATTGGTGACAACGGTCAAGCCCTTGCGCAGACGCAGATATTTTGCAAGGTACAGGATCGTACTGCCCGGATCAAGGAAAAGAACGGTGTTATCCTGAATAAAGTTCAGTGCTCTGCGTGCAATCAGCTGCTTTTCATACACATGCTCACTCATTTTAACATCCAGCGGCAGCTGATAATAGGTGTTTTTTATCTCGGCACCGCCATGATTTTTAATGATGATGCCCTGCTCATCCATACAGTTGAGATCCTTGCGAATCGTTTCGGTTGTGACCTGCAGCTGCTCCGCCAGTTCACTTACACGGGCACTCCCCTGTGATACGATGATGCGATAGATTTCATTTCTTCTCTGCTGTGTAGTTTTTGCCATAGAAGATCCCTCATTTCTATAGCCTCATGGTATCGCAGCCAAAGACTTTCGTCAATATGATTTTAAATATGATGTTGGGATTGATTTGTATTTATTTGTATAAATCCTTTTCTTTCTTATAGAAAACAAGCTTTTTCGATTGTTTGTTCTGAAAATACAGGAATCATATTGCATTTGTGTAAAAATGCTTTATGATGTAGGCACAATTAGAAAAAGGAAAAAGGAGAAGCCGATTATGAAAAGTAAACTGATTGAAATGCGTGAGAAATATCCACAGACGGAGCTATGGACGGATTCTTTCCATATAGATGATCATGCATACGGACTGACACAGGGAATTACCGGTATTACGACAAGTCCTACCTGGGTATCCCGTATGCTGTGCAATGAAGAAGGCAGGGAGCATGCATTGGTGCTTCGTGAGCTGCAAAGACAGCATCCGGAATATAATGAACAGGAAATGATCTGGGCATGGACACTGGAAATGGGGAAACGCAGGAGCAGCATTCTGCTTCCGCTTTGGGAGCAGGGAAATCCGAAGCAGGGGCGTTTCTCGATTCAGACATCCATTTATGATTACAGCAATACGGAAAAAATGGTACGCATGGCAGAGGAAGTAAACAGCTGCGGAGCGAATATGCAGGTGAAAATCCCTTCCACAAAGGAAGGAATCAAGGCGATGGAGGAGGCGACATTTCGAGGAATCAGCGTTATGGCAACCGTCTGCTTCAGTGTGGATCAGGCCGTTGCGGCTGCGGAAGCAATCGAGCGAGGAATGAAGCGGCGTACAGCGCAGGGGCTGTCCAACGCAGAGCTGAATCCGGTATGTGCCGTACTGCTGGGGATGCAGGAGGACTGGTTGAAATCCTATGCAGAAAGCAGGGATATTGTTGTACATCCGGATGCATTTCCATGGTGCGGGGTGGCAATCTGTAAAAAGGTATATCATATATTTCAGGAACGCGGCTATAAAACCAGAGTGCTAACGGCTTACTATCGTCATCAGCTGCATTGGTCTGAATTTATCGGAGGGGACATTATCATGACAATTCCGGCAAAATGGCAGAAGCGATTCGCAAATTGTGATGTGGAAATCAAGGATTATATGAGTGAGGCAGTGGCTGAGGATAAACTGGAACAGCTGTATAAGCTTACACCGTTTGTGCAGGCATATACAGAAGGGTCCTTCACAGAGGATGATTTCAACAGCTTTGGACCTGTTATTCTGACGATTCGATATTTCACAGAAGAATATGAAAAGGCAGTACATAAGGTTCGCGATATCCTGTTGCCAAATCCCATCCGTTAACAAGCTCCCGCTTTCAACGTGTGGCTGCTGATTGCACGCACTGACAGAAACGTAGTTCTGAGGGTATGTCTACATAAGCATACAAAAAAGCTATACAGGTCATATGTGTTATGGCTGCTTGACACCATATAAAGCAGACAGCCTCGAAAAGCTGTACAGGACTAACAGCGGATCCAGAGTGCTCGATCAGCGATAGATCTATGAGAGACCATTTTGCTGCAGAAGCAGTATAGGAAAGGGGAAATCTTTCCATGATGAAAAATGCAAAGCCAGAGATATTTCTGATAACGCTTTGCATTTTTTTATGCCCAAAACCAGGTAACGACAAGCCCTGTATGTCTCCATTCAGGCATGCATTCCTTCAGAAGCAGGATATAAAGTGATCATGCTGCTTCGTATATGCAAGAATTCTATAACAGTGTGGTATGTGAAGCAATCGGTAAAAGCTTTAAGGAATGCAGCGCATCCAGAATCATTTGTATATGATCAAATGCGAGAGACTCCTGCTTCGGATCTATGCTGCGTGCTGTTTTCGTATGATACTGCATATGATGCTGAGCATGAGACAGCGTCAGCGTTTCATCCTTTATCTGTACCTCAAACCATGCCGCATCCTCTGCATCGTCCTTTGCCGCAACCTGTACTTCCTGATGAATCAGCGCAACATGGGCAACGGATATCACCCGCATGCGGGGATCGCGGTGGACGGCCCCATAGGTATGCAGCTGGTAAAGCTGTACCTGATCGCGTTCGATGGAGGTTTCTTCTTTCAGCTCGCGATAGGCTGCGTCCAGAATATCCTCCTCTATATCCAGAAAGCCTCCGGGTAAGGCCCATTGCTGTATGTAGGGATGATTTTTTCTGCGAATCAATAACAGCTTCAGCTGATTTTCGTATTTAGAAAATATAAGCATGTCCACACTGAGAGCAGGGCATGGGTAACGGCTGGCATCATATGTCTTTAAAAATTCCTCCTCTGTCTGACCTTTGGCATTTACTGGTTGTTTCATCATTATACATTCGCCTCTTTTCTACTGTAAGGATAGCACAGGATATCATAGTGTAAAAGCATAGAAGTAAAAATAATCACAGATTGAGGAAATCTGTCTGCTGATATGCTATGATGATAGAGAAGAAACGGAGGTGCTGTTATGGATACCAGACTTGCAGAAAGATTATTTGTACTGATTACATCCAATATGGATCGTACCTACGAGGATGAATGCAATATGGCTATGGATGTATTTCTTGAAGAGGAATTTGATATGGGGGAGCTGAAGCGCATGCTGCTGTATCTGCTCGGTAAGGTAAAAGCAGACAAGCAGGAAATGGTAAAGGAAAAGATCGAACAACAGATTGGTTCTTTACATGAGCAATAGCTGGCAGATTTTGCTAGACATCCCTGCTTTTCAATTTACGGAAAATACGCTATACTGATAACAAGTCAAATGGAGGTCGTATATGAAGAAATTTATCAGATTATGTGGAATTGCCGCCTGTACACTGCTGCTTCTGACAGGCTGCAGTTCAAAATATGAACGTGACGATGAGCCGGGAAGGGTGGAAAATATCACAGTTTCCGAAATGCAGAAAATGGTGGATAAAAAAGAAAGCTTCGCCATTGTATTTACACAGACTACCTGCTCCCATTGTATAGAATTCAAAAAAATGCTGGATGGATATCTGCTGGATCATAACGTCGTATTGTATGACGTTGTTCTGGATGAAGCCCCTGCTTCTCAGCGAAAATCCGATTTGAATACGATACGGAAAACCTTTCCAGGAATGAATGAAACACCTTCCCTTTACTATGTGAAGGAAGGAAAGCTGGAAAATTTACTGGAAAACGGCGATGATGGTTTAACGGAGGAAAAATTCGATAACTGGGTACAGCGCTATAAGCTTGATGAGAAAAAATAAAAGGACAAAAGAAAAGTATTCTGTATAAGGGTGTCTTCCTGTTATATCGGAATACTTTTTTATGGTTCTGTTTAGAAAATATGGGGTGTCAAAGCAATTCAATCCTGATTTCTTATTGGTAGATGACAGCAGGTCACTGTCCTGGAAAGTATGCATGAGAATAGCAGAAGGGCGAGAATATTCTTTTTCAATCTCCAATATGGAGGAAAGGCAGCTGCTGGATTCCATCTGCTTTGAATTTTTCTAAAATCCGTATGAGTCGATATAGCTACCACACTTTTCTCTTTCTTTATGGCTTCAAGAATGCAAGCCTGTGGGACAGGCGTATGGGTAAGGGGGTATTTATGAAACTGCTGAAAAAAACAGACGATTTCATGTATCGTTATCATCACATGTACATGAGGTTGAAGAGAACACAAGGGATTTTTCTCCACTATCCTTATGAAATCATTGCTTTCATGAGACACATAATTCATAGAGTTACTTTTTCAACAGTCTCTTATTTATTTGCTTTATCCACATAATACCAAAGCTTATATTGCGGCTCGTCAAATTCACTGATATAAGCATCCTTCGGATTATTTTCACTGATTTTAATACGCAGAAGCTCCTGCAGCTTGAGCTTCTTCTCGTGCGCAGGAAGGATACTGTAAATCAGCTGTCTGACCTCGTAGCGCTGCTGGTTAACGTAATATTCCACAGTTACATATTTGGAGGGTAATCCGCGATATAGATAGAAACCATCCTCGATTTTTTTTATACGACCATAGCTTTCCGTGCAGCCTTGCTTTTAGTTTTCCAAACATTATCATCACCTGTTTGAATCCTTCCTTTTTATAACTATAGTATATCATTTTGATATGGGAAAAGCAGAACTTAAGAAAAAATAATATTTGAATATAAATACTTGTGCTTCATGGTATACTTATACAAAAAGGAGAGCGTATGAGACGAACAGACAGAGAAACAACAAGAGAAGAGGCATGGCGCATTTTTGATCAAAGCGCATATTCCGTACTTTCCATGAGCATTCGGGATATCCCCTATGCCACTGCACTATCCGTGACACGGATGGATGAAACACTGTACTTTCACTGTGCCCGTGACGGGGAAAAAATCAAGGCTATGCGCGAAAATCCAAACGTCTGCCTGCACAGCGTTGCCCATATGAAAAACTGTGCAGAAAGCTTCACCGTTTATTATGCCTCCTGTACGATTCGGGGAATTGCACAGGAGGTGGTTGATGAAGCGGAAAGGCACCGTGCGCTGCTTGCCCTCTGCAGGACCTTTATACCAGAGAGCATGGACATGGCAGAGCAGGAAATCCGTGATTTAAGGAGCGTTACTGCTGTATGGAAAATCACCGTGCAGGAAATTACGGGAAAGCGGAATGCGGAAAAATGACAAATGTAATAAAAAACAAATGACATTTGAAAGTTGAATTTATAGGAAACCTTTTGTAGAATATACGTGCAATAAGATATTGGTTCTGCATGGTGGTAGTGCAGAAGCAGTTATGGTATTGTGGTGAATTTAGAAATTGGTCTTTCTTAAATTCCAAAACTACAACATTGCTTGAATCGCACGGTATGACTTCTGCAGATGCTTTGCTGGTAACATGCACCTGCAGAAAACCCATTCATAATCTGATCCGTTGCTGAAATCCTGAATCTGGAATAGACATGAAACCCTTCAACACCAATACAGGCGCGGAAAATTTTCTCATACCGATGCAAATCTTCAGTCAATATGCAACCTATTTTATCAAAACATACGATAAAATAGAAAAGAACAAGCCAAAAGAGAGAGTGGCTTGTTTTTTTATGATATAATATTTGTTGATAAAAAGTGAGGGTCTTTATGTCAAAAATGAAAGTGAGTATACGTTCCATTGTCATGTTTCTGTTCGCCTTGATGTTTGTTGTGGCCGGCTTATCACTTCTGAGCCGCTATACCAGTGAACAGTTCATTTATCGCAGCAAAAAGCCTCTGAAAATCGGGGCGACCTATATGACGCTGAACAATCCCTTTTTCAATGTAATCGATGATGAGGTACGCAATGTCGTCGAGGCAAACGGGGATGTTCTCATATCCCTGGACCCTGCACTTGATTTGCAGAAGCAAAAGGAACAGATTCACTATCTGATTGAGCAGGATGTCAGTGCGCTGATTATCAATCCGGTGGACTTTACGGGACTGAGTGAGGAGCTGAAGGAGGCAAGGGAAGCAAACATTCCGGTTATTACCGTGGATACGGATGTATTTGATGAGGATCTTGTCGCATATTCTCTGATGTCGGATAATTACGATGCCGGTGTGCAGTGTGCCAAGGATATGATGAAGCGGAAAAAATCGGCTGATATCGTGTTGCTTCAGCATAGTACCGCCTATTCTGCTGTCCAGCGTATTCAGGGCTTTGTCGATACCATTAAGGATAAGCCGCAGTACCGTGTTGTGGAGCGAATCGAATGTGAGGGACAGCTTGAAATCGCCATGCCGAAAATGGATGCCTTTTTGAATAAGGATATTTCCTTCGATGTGGTCATGGCGTTAAATGATCCCAGTGCGCTGGGTGCCCTTGCCGCCATGCAGGATAAGGATCGTCTGCAATCGGTACTTGTCTATGGCGTGGATGGATCACCGGAAACAAAGGCACTGATCAAGGATCATATCATGACGGCCTCCGTTTCCCAGTCACCGAAAACGATGGGGAAGGATGCGGCGGAAATCGTCTATAAAATACTGGAAAACAAGCCATACAGCAGCAAGGCCAGAATACCGGTAACACTGATTAATGAGAATAATATCGATCAGTTCTCTCTGGAAGGGTGGCAGTGATCATGTGGTTTATGAAATGGAGCAATGATGAGAAGCTGAAGGCGATTCACTGGATGATGTGCTTTCTCAACTTAACGATTATTTTGTTTATCAGTGTGATTATGTATATCACAACGCTGCGCATTTGTGATATGTATGAGGCAAGGACCTTTCTTTCGACCTTACCCTGTCTGCCTTCCAATCCTCTGCGCATTATGATTACAGCGGTTGCCTGCTTTCCGATTCTTCTGTTTGTGATGCGGCTGCGGCATCAGATTCAGCTGACCACCTGGAAGCTGGCGGGAAGCTTTCTGCTGGAAACCTGTCTCTGTCTGATTATCATGCAGTCTCTCAGCTTTTCCACCAACAGCATATTGCTTCTTGTGATGGCCGATTTATTGACATATATCAGCACCAACCGGGAGCGTGCACTCTGTCTGGCAGTGATGATTGTGATCTATCTCTGTGCGAATTATGATTTTCTATCCGGGCGCTTTGCCATTGTTTCCTTCAATGACTATCTCGCCTGCTATAATTCCATGACGCAGTCCGTGCTGTCCAGTATCCATAATACACTGGCTTCCCTGAACATCATCATGTTTATCCTGTATATGATCTTTCTTGTGCAGGAGAAAATCAATGAAAGCAAGAAATTCCTGCAGATGAATCAGGAGCTGCAGGATTTGAATGAACAGCTCAAGGAATATGCCAACATCCGTGAAAAGATGGGAGCTACCAGAGAACGGAACCGTCTGGCAAGAGAAATTCATGATACGCTGGGGCATACACTGACCGGTTTATCCGTTGGAATCGATGCCTGTGTACTGATGAGTGAGATCGATCCAAGCGCAACGAAGAATCAGCTGAGTACATTGGCGGAAACTGCCAGAAACGGCTTAAAGGATGTGCGGCGTTCCGTCGATAAGCTGCGTCCGGATGCATTGGAGCATTATACACTGAAGGAAGCACTGGATAAAATGATTCAGGAATTCCAGGGGGTTACCGATGTCGTTATTCATTTCGTATGTCATCTTCCGCATTTAACCTTTGATAAGGACGAGGAAGAGGTCATATACCGCATTATTCAGGAGGGGATGACGAATGCGGTTCGCCACGGCAAGGCGAAGGAGATATTTATATCCATCGCAAAGGAAAATGATACGCTGATTCTGATTATCGAGGATGATGGAATCGGCTGTGAAAATATCAAGCCGGACTTCGGGCTTCACCACATGCAGGAGCGTATCGCCCTTTTACAGGGAGATATCCGGTTTTATGGATCCAACGGGTTTGTGATCCTTGCAGAAATTCCAATCAGGGAGGGAATCTGATGATTAAGATTATGATTGCGGATGATCAGGAGCTGATCCGCGAAAGTCTGAAAATTATATTGAGTACAAAAGAAGAATTTAAGGTGATCGCCACCGTAGGAAGCGGCAAGGAGGTCATTGAGGCAATACGCAGGGAGCAGCCGGATGTCATTTTAATGGATATGCGGATGCCGGATATGGATGGGGTACACTGTACCAAGTTTGTGAAGGAAGTATATCCGGATGTGAAGGTTATTGTTCTTACAACCTTTGATGATGATGAATATGTATATTCCGCATTGAAATATGGAGCCAGTGGCTATCTGTTAAAGGGGGTATCCCTCGATGAGCTTTCCAATGCGATAAAAACCGTGCTGCAGGGAGGGGCAATCTTCAATCCCAATGTCGCAAGCAAGGCGATTCGTATTTTTTCACAGATGGCGAAGAATAATGTGGTTACTGAGAAATTTCAAAGTCAGGATGACCTCCCAACGCTGAGCAATACGGAGTGGAAAATCATTCAGCAGGTGGCACAGGGGCTGTCCAACAAGGAAATCGCGGAGATTCTGAAGTTTACAGAGGGAACGATACGAAATTATCTGAGTGTCATTCTGGATAAGCTGGAGCTGCGCGACCGTACGCAGCTGGCCATCTGGTATATACACCGGGAAAAAGCGGAACAGGATGAGAACGGATGAAGCGGCGGCTGTTGATTACCCTGGTGTTGCTGTTGCTGTGTATCGGCGGTATCGGATGGTTCTCCTATATGCAGCAGAAAACAGTAGTCCTGAAATTCGGCATGTTTGCCGGAAGCAACTGGGATGTTCCCAACGGCGACAGCTATAAAATTATCGATCAGGCCATTGAACGCTTTGAAAAGGCACATCCGAATGTGCGGGTGGAATATGTGAGCGGTCTGCAAAAGGCGGACTACTCCGAATGGCTTTCTCAGCAGGCATTGGAAGGTGATTTGCCGGATGTATACATGGTACTGTCTGACGATCTGTATACCTTTGCGGATATCGGAATGCTGGAGGAGCTGGACTCCTACATACAGCGCGATGAAGAGCTTACAGTGAAAAACTATTTTACACCGGCATTGAAAAGCGGACAGATGGATGGAAAGCAGTATGCCCTGCCATATGAAAGTGTTCCAACCATGATGTATGTGAATAAGACGCTGCTGGATAAGTTCGGTATTGCTTTGCCGGATAATAACTGGACATGGGATGATTTCTATGCAATCTGTGAAAAGGTAACGCTGGATTCGGACCATGACGGTTCTCTGGATACCTTTGGTGTTTACGGCTATGGATGGCAGAATGCGCTTGCCTCCAATGATGCGACAATTTTCAATGCCAGTGGAACAAGTGCAACCCTTGCCAACAACAAGGTGTATGAGGCTGTGGAGTTTACGAGAAAGCTGGAGGAGCTGAATAAGGGGCAGAGTGTGAACAGTGCCATGTTTGATAAGGGGATGGTTGCCTTTTGTCCAATGAAATTCAGCGAATACAGAACCTACAAGCCGTATCCATGGCGTGTGAAGAAATATACAAATTTTGAATGGGACTGCATACCGATGCCTGCGGGACCAAAGGGGGATAACGTGTCACAGCTGGATACGCTGAGTATGGGGATCAGTGCAAGCAGCTCGCATAAGAAGCTGGCATGGGAATTCCTGAAATCACTGTGTTATGATACGACGGCACAGAAGGATATTTTTAAATATTCACAGGGCGTTTCTGTTTTAAAGGATATCACGGGCTCAAAACAGGTAATGGAGTATTTATTAAAGGATGCCCCGGGAGATTCCACCTTCAATATGGATTTCTTTAATGATACGATGGAGCATGCAATTCCGAATACCAAGTTTACCGATTATGATCAGGTGATCTCCGTTGCGGATAGTGAGATACGAAGACTGCTGGGGACAGATGAGGATATCAAGACAAGCATCAATACCCTGCAGACAAAGATTGATCTGATTCTGAAAAAATAAAGGCTAGGATAGAGGTTAGGGCCTTAAAACAAACGAGTGTTGAAGTGTTTTATAGCTTTGATACTCATTTTTATGGCTTATGAGACACATATACCTTGGCGATCTTGTTGAAAAAGATTGTACAATACCTCTGTCTATGTGAATGATTCCTGCATCATCTTTGACCTTCGGGTTTAAGGCATCGTAAGCTGTGCGTGTAGGTTCACTGGATGACGTATCGGTATGCAGGATTTTTTCAAATCGGTGTTTATATCCTGTTGTATAGGCATCTCAAGCACTCGCTGTCGGTAATCCATTTTTACGCTATATAAGCTGCGTCGGACTTTTTTAAGAATGGTTCATCAAGGAACATAAGCCTCTTTGCTAAACAGCAGGAGGAAGGTAGGTAAAGCATGGTTATATTGTAATAGGGCGGTATCTATAGGGAATATGGCTATGCTTGCTTGTAATAAAAAAGGGAATCCGGCGATTGATGAGTACGATCGCTTTGGAAATCCCTATTTTTTTATCTTCATAACTAGCTTCGCTTTGATAATTCTTTCGTGTGCGTTTAATATTTGCGGAACCGATAGCCGCTTCCCCATACGGTTTCGATAAACTTTGGATTGGCGCTGTCCTTTTCAATTTTCTCACGGATCCGATTGATGTGTACGGTAACGGTAGAGATTTCACCGATAGCATCCAGACCCCATATTTTCTCAAACAGCTGATCCTTGCTGAAAACGATATTCGGATTCTTCGCCAGGAATACAAGCAGCTCAAATTCTTTGTTTGGAAGAACGAGAGACTCACCGTCCAAAAAAACCTCATGGGAGTTTAAATCAATCATCAGATTTTCGATTTGCAGCAGATTCTCTTTCTTCTGTGCTCCCTGTGTCAGCCGTTCATAGTTGGCGATTTGTGATTTCACTCTTGCAATCAATTCGCTTGGATTGAACGGCTTTACGATGTAATCATTGGCACCAAGACCCAAACCTCGGATTTTATCCATATCCTCACGCTTGGCTGATACCAGAATGATCGGTACATTTTTTGATGCTCTCAGATTGCGGCATACCTGAAAGCCGTCCTCCTTCGGCAGCATGACATCCAGCAGAATCAAAGCAAAATCCTCCTGCAACGCGCGTTTCAATCCGCTTTCTCCATCCTCGCAGATTTCAACCTCATAGTCATTCGCTTCCAGATAATCCCGTTCCAGCTCTGCAATCGCTCTGTCATCCTCTATAATCAATATTCGTTTCATAGCGTTGTTCCTCCTTGTAAAAGCGGTAGTCTAATCGTGATACAAAGACCCTTGTTCAATTCTCCGCTGGCGCTTATATCACCCTTCATCTGGGTTATGATTTGTTTGGTAATGGAAAGACCCAGTCCGTTTCCCTTCACCTTGGAGCTTCTTGCAGGATCGCTGCGATAGAAGCTGTCAAACAATCTTGGTGCCTGAGATGGGTCGATTCCGATTCCATTGTCCTGAAATGTGAGAATGCATTCCTGCTTATCGCATTCCAGTGTGACATCAATGTGCACCGGATCCGCACTTCTATATTTTATACTATTCTGACACAGATTGTCTAATACTCTAATGAAATGTGTGCGATCCATTAAAACCTGTACCATATGAGGGGCATTGTTATGAAAGTTCACAACTGCATGGTCATAGCGGGAAGCACATTCCTGATACCAGTCCTGTAAAAAGTCTGATAGATTTACACATTCATCATGAAACGGCACCTGTCCCAGATCCAGCTTGGATAAGAGAAAGAGACTTTCCACCAGCGCATTCATCGCATTTGTCTTCTCTTGTATGATATGCAGATAGTGCTGTTGTTTTTCCGGAGTATCCGCAATTCCATCCAATAGACCGTTCACGTACCCCTGCATGGAGGTAAGCGGTGTGGAAAGGTCGTGGGAGATGCCGGCGATCAGCTCCTTGCGATTCAAATCATATTGGGACCGCAGCTGTTCCGATTCGATGAGCTGCTTGCGCATCGCTTCAAAATTAGAGCACAGCTCACCGATTTCATCCTCTTTTTCAACCATTATCTCCTGCTGCAGATTGCCGCTTCGTATTTCACTGGTTGCCTGATTCAGGTCATACAGTGGAATCAGGATATGCTGTGCCAGCTTTCTGGTTAAAACGGCACCCAGCGCTACAATGAATAATACCATGAATACACCGGTTGCGACAATCATGATTTTAATCATCAGCTTGGTATGCTCCCAGGATTCATAGGAATCCTCAGGAAAGCTCAAATCCTTGCCGGAAAATGTAATACGCAGGGTTTTATCCGCAGCATTTTTCAGCTCTGCCTGATATGCCATGCCGTTTGCATTCCATATAATATAAGGAAGCTCGTACTGCTTCACAGCGGCTATGCTTTCAAATTCGCGCTGCATGGTATCGCGGTTACTGCCGGCGCTGTGGTATAGGATTTCATCTTTTTTATCATCGATTTCTTCCACAAAAATATGAAGACCTGACTTTTCGAGCTGTGCGAGAATACGCTCGGCTTCCTCCGTGATATGCTCACTGCCTGCCAGCTCGTCATTCATTGTTTTGATCAGCAGTGTAGGTCCGTAGTTTGAGGTGTTTAACAGGACATTGCGAATCAGTGCAGCCGGGGAGTGCGTCACAAAGGAAAATCCCAGCAGCAGGGAAAACAGGATGAAGCATACAAAAATGATGGGAATGAGAACCATCAGAAAATTGGAAAGCAGTATTTTTTTACGTATGGATATATCTCTATATCGCATGTTACCACCCCTTTGCATGTTCATTATGTAGGAATTCATCATGAAAAGCAAGGGAAAACGACAGTGTTAATAGAAAGTATAGAATCTTGCAGGTCTGTAGTATTATGTATGCATGCACCAGGCATTGCTTCAACTGCTGATCAGTTCTATACAAACAGACAATCCCATGAAGAGTGGACAATCGCTGTTCCCTATGTTACGATACACATAGACAAGAACGGAGGGGTTCCGTATGAAAAAAATACTGCTTCTATGTCTTGCGTTTCTCTGTCTGGGCAGCTTCACCGGATGCAGGAAGGCCGAGAATAAAGCAATCGCTGCTGATCAGGAACAAATTCTGGAGGAAAGTGAATTTTCAAAGCTGTTGAAGGATGACAAAATATTGAAGGTTTCATCAATGGATACGGATATTACTGTAAAGCTTGCATCTGTTCCTGAGGACCTGATTGTTATGGGAGAGCTTTTGAATGCAGCAGGTGAGCCGCAGTATGATCAAGCTGTGAAGATTTCATTTCAGAAAAAAGATGGAGATATTGTCTTTCAAAGTGAAGCACTTCTTTTGAGTGCTGTAAGCAGTGATTCGGACATTTTGAAAAAGAGTCTGCTTGCCTATCGTATTCATAGTGATAGCGAGAACATCGACTGGCATCTTCTTGTGCAACTGCAGGATGTATAAAGCTTAATCATAAGAAAAGCTTATCCTATATGAAAACGGTCCTTACTCGATTTCGGGCGAATAAAAAATTTCAAATCTACTGTATTCTTCAATAGATCTGAAATCTTTTTTATACATCTACCCTAAAGTAGAAAGAACCTATGAAAACATGGATAAGCTTTTTTTCTATTTTAAGAGCCTGCCTTTTGCAGCTTTTTCTTTGCTTTTTTATCCTTGATCTTATTCACGAGATGCTTCCAGTTCGGCATGTATTCCCCTTCCTGCTGTTCCTTCTGTTTGCGAACCTTACGCTTTTGCTGGATATCCTTATTCTGTATCCAGCTTTTGACGAAACGCAGGTATTCTCTTGGATTGCCCATACTGAAATCCCCGTGTGTATAATTCATCAGCATGAAAATCTGTGCGTTGCTCAGTGCCTCCTTCAGAAGATCGGCACTTTTTTTCATACTCTTCTTTTCCCGCTGACCTACAAGAATGGCTGTTTTGCAGGTGACCTGATCCAGATTCTCAGGCAGCTGAAAGGAGCTGACTGCGTCCAGTATACGCTTCAGGTTTTCCTTCGTCATTGCCTGATAATTACGATAATAATCATCAAAGGCATAATCATCATTGAACACCGTGTAGTACATGAATTTATTGAACCATTTTTTTCTTGCAAGCGGATTGGCGTAAATACCGGCATAGGCACTCCAGCTCTGCAGCTTCACCGGCTGCATCATTGCGCTTTCAATCATGGCATATGCGCATAGATCCGGCTTCATGGACAGCATGGTAACGGCAATCTGCGCGCCCAGTGAAAATCCGGATAAAACCTGAATATGTCCGTCGTAGGTATCCTGAATGTAGGCAAGAAGCTCTGTTGCACACTGCTGTATGCTGATAAAAGGCTTATGTGCTTCACTGCCATGGCCATCCAGTATCGGGATAACCAGCGTATAGTCTTTTTTTAGTTCCCGTATTTCCTCCTGAAAGCTGAAGGCGGACAGACATTCTCCGTGAATATACATGTAGACCGGCTTGTTCTTCTGAACATAGGTTTTAAATTGCATGATGATCGACCTCACTTTATGCTTCCATTATACGACAGGAAAGGGCTGTCAGCGGATCAACTTCTTGCGGAGTCTTTTGCAGAAAATTAACCTTTGCTTTTTACAATATTTTCTATATGATATATGGTGAGGTAGATAGCTTATGAACAAACGTGCAAGAGAAATCATTTTCTGGATCATGGAAAAGCGGGATTATCAGGAAACCTGTACCATTAATGATCTGATTGAAAAATTCAAGGTATCGGAACGAACGATTCGCTATGATCTGGAGGGAATCACGGATTTTCTTCTGGAAAACAAGCAGAAGCCGATTCAGCTTTGTGAGCATGGAATCATCGAGTTGCAAAAGGATACCGATGCCATCCGCTCCCTGCTGGGACAGAATGATTTTTATTCCTTCAAGCTGAGCAAGGAGGAGCGCATGCATATGATTCTGTATCTGATTGCGAATACGAGTGAGCATGTGACGCTGCAGCAGCTTGCGGATATTCTTTTCGTATCCCGTTCCACTGTGATTCATGATGTGGATGAGGTTCGTAAAAGCTTACAGAAGCATGATCTGGAAATTGTATCTCTGCGCAGGGGCTTGCGTATTCAGGGCAGGGAGAGCAGCCGCAGAATTTTATTGATGCATCTGCTGCGTATGCCATATGTACAGCAGTTTCGCTCAACAGAATATAAGAATATGATGTCTTTGCAGGATTTGGAAAGTCTGAAGCGTATGATTAAGGATGCAGAATTATCAAGCAGCCGATTTTTAACAGACGGTTCCTTTGAAGACCTGCGCCAGTATCTGATGCTTACGATTGAGCGCTATCATAAACACCGGTTTGTGGAAATCGATTACGTCTCCCAGCATGTATCCACGCAGAAAATGGCAAACCATCTAATGAACAAGATGGAGGATTATTTCGGTATGGAGCATCGACTGCAGGAGGAATATTTACTGGCGGATATTCTGTATAATATGCATTATCTCAAACGCAATGATGCAGATGAGAAGATTATGCAGATCCAGGTCATTTCCAAGCAGTTTATTGATGCTGTTGCCAGCGATTTAAATATTGACCTGCGCAATGATTTTCAGTTTTATCAGAATCTGACCAATCATCTGCAATCTACATTTAAGGATCTGGATATGGGCTATGACAGTGACAATGAGCTTTTGTATGAAATCGTGAAGAAGAATCCGGAGGTTGTCGCAGCAATCGAGAAAAATCTACAGCCGCTGGAGGCTTTTGTACAAAGAGCAATCACCAGTGAGGAAATTGCCTATATTACGATACATGTATGTGCGGCAATGGAGCGCAACCGTTATCAGGGCTCGCAATTCACGATTCTACTTGTATGTAATTCCGGAGTGGGTACCTCACAGCTGCTGTTAAGTCGGTTAAAAAAATACTTTCAGTTTTATGTGGCAGATGTTTTGCCGGTACATGCGCTTGCTAATTATGATGTTACAGGAATCGACTTGATTATTTCGACCGTACCGCTGAAGGAGGAGCGCTGTGAAACCATCATCCTGCATCCATATCTGAGTGATGAGGATTGTATTTTGTTAGGAGAAAAGCTGGAAACGTTAAAAAGCGATATGCATCGCGTGAATTCCAACCCAAACTTTCAGCGTTTACAGACATTGATTGCGAATTCCATCGCCATCAGTCCGCTGGATAAGGATGAAATCTATAAGAATATTATTCGGGATCTGCAGTCGCATTTCTTTCCCATCGCCCCTAGTGACAAGGCAACACTTCGCGAGCTGCTTGCCGGACATATCGAGGTGGATGTGGAATGTGCAGACTGGAAGGAGGCTGTCAGAAGAAGTGCGCAGCCCTTGCTGGAACAGGACTATCTGAGTGAACAGTATATTACGCAAATGATTCGCAATATTGAAACAATGGGACCGTATATCGTACTGGCACAGGGCTTTGCCTTACCGCATGAATCGCCGGATGTCGGTGGAAAGAAGCTGGGGATGCAGCTGATTCGGCTGAAGCATCCGGTACCGTTTCACTCGCAGTTCTATGATCCGGTGGATTTTGTATGCTGCCTGTCTACGATAGATAAGGACTCGCATTTGAAGGCTATGTTTCATTTAATGAATCTGTTATCGAAAGCGGATTTCTGTGAGAATATCAGAAAGGCGAAAACCGCAGAGGAAGTATACCAGATATTTTATGAATATGAATCCATTTTATAAACAGCTCTTTGCAGGAAACGGTAGGAACGTACTGCCATGCGTAAAAGGGCTCATGAATAAAGTATCATACACAATATAAAAAGCTTTCAGAGGAGCTGGTATACGCATCTGAAAGTTTTTTTAACTATAATGAAAATAAAATCATTATATAAATTGCAGGGCTTATGGTTTGGTAAAAGAAGAATAATAGAGCTGTTAAAAAACAGCATAAAAAAAGTGAAATCCCTACGGATATCAGTATGGCTTCAACGAAAAAAACACCAGCTTTCGCTGGTGGATATTTATTTTATTCTGCCAGCAGAACTCCTGTATAGGTCGCAGCCATCGTATCCCCCGTTATATCCATACGGTTTATTTCGATACATTGCAGCTGACCATGCAGGGATAAGGAGCCGCTGTTTTCCTGAAATTGCAGTGTTTCCGGAAATTCTATAAGCTCTCCCGATTTTTTGGTTATGGTAACACTGCGAAAGTGGAAAGGTGCAGGAATCAGTTTCCCAACCTTTTTGTAAAGTGAATTTTCTGTCAGTTGAACCTTTGTGTCCTTTGTCACATATGCACTATCCAGCTTTACGGATACGGTTTTACCGATATCAAAGCGCTTATCAATTCCGGTTTCCTTAATTACATGTTCTTCCGATTGTGACATGGTATTGCTCCATGGCTCCGGATTTTCTTTTGCACCGATCGGCATGGATACGGCAAGACAGGCTGTCATAAGTGCAGCACATGGTAAAAGCTTTTTTTTCATAACATCATTTCCTCCCTATTTTCTGTTCAGTGATTAGAACTATATCTAGTATTATATCATGAAAAAACGGGTTCTCCTCATTTTTCAGGCTAATTGTAAAATTATGCATAACAATAAAATCTGCGTTTATAAAATTAAATTTGTGGCGCAGCTTTCACCACGCGGATACCATTTTGCCGATAAGCCTCCAGCAGACTTTCATCCGCGTCCTGATCTGTGATAAGCGTATAGCTCTGTTCATGAGATATTGCAATGAAATCACGGCTGTTCAGCTTACTGGAATCACAGAGGACATAGACCTCCTCCACAATAGAGAACAGTGTTTCCAGCAGACCGCTTTCCACCACACTGTCAGTATACAGGTTTCCCTTTTCATCTATCGCATTCACACTTAAAAAAGCTTTTGACAGCTGAAATTGCTTCAGATTTGCCTGTGCTATCGGACCGGTCAGCGTGAGGGAATTGCTGCGCAGCTCACCACCGAGCATAAAAATGGTTAATCTGGAATCCTGATACAATTCATATGCCACATTCACAGCATCAGTTACGATTGTTAATGGCAGATTGTGCAGAAGGGCAGAAGCGAATATATCCATTGTAGAACCGCTGGCAAGAAAAATACGATCATGCTCCTTCAGAAAGCCTTTCGCAATACGGGCAATCTCCTGCTTTTGCTTTGTATGCAGCTTACGGCGCTTTGCAAACGGTGTCTGTGCGTCAAAGGTTTTCTTCTCCTTTGCGATGGCACCGCCATGTGTCCGAATCAAAGCTCCCTTCTGCTCCAGCTCCATGAGATCACGTCGTGCAGTCATGGCTACGATGTGGAAGCTTCGGCATATCGTATGTACATGAAGCTCTCCCTTATCCTGTAAAAAGTGCAAGTATCGCTTTCTGCCGTTCCTGTTTTGTCATTGTTATCACCTATTCTCACTATATCATAAAATGTTCGTTTCAAACAATAAAAATAAAAAATAATTGAAAAATAAACATTGAGCTTGAATAGTATTTCTGTTTTTTCACTTTTGTACTATGATGAATGTGCGAAACGAACAATTAAGGAGGAATGTATATGAAATGTGTTGCTGTTGGAGATATGTTTCTGTCAGAGGAGGCATTCACAAAGGTACTGAAGAATCACGCACTGTTTTGTTCCTATCAGGGCTTTTCATGGAAGGCGGATTTGGATCGGGTTTCTACCCGTACGCTGATTCGCAATATTGAAACAAAGGGAAGTGAAGCATACAAAATAGAAGGGAAATTGAAGGATGCTATGCTGGATGCGGATGTGATCTTCGTTCATATGTGTCCGGTGGGAAAAGAAATCATTGAACAGGCATCGCACTTGAAGTATATCGTTACGGCAAGGGGAGGTGTGGAAAACATCGCGGTGGAAAGTGCGAAGAAAAAAGGAATCAGAGTTATTCACTGTCCCATGCACAACGCCTTTGCCGTTGCTGAGCTGACGGTTGGGTTAATGATTTGTGAAACACGGAATGTGACAAGAGCAGACAGGTCCTTACGCGAGGGAGTCTGGAGAGAATCCTATCCGAATACCGGATCAATACGGGAGCTTAGAAGTATGACGGTTGGTTTAATTGGCTTTGGTGCAATCGGTCAGCTGGTCGCACAGCGCCTGCAGCCGTTTGGATGCAGCATCATGGTACATGATCCTTATCTGGATGCTTCTGTGATTGAGCAGCTGGGCTGTATCGCGGTTGATAAGAAAACCCTGTTAGAGGAAAGTGATATCGTTTCCCTTCACGGGCGTATCGGACCCAACGATCCACCGATTATCGGGCGTGAGGAATTAAGGCTTATGAAACCAGTCAGCTATCTGATCAATACGGCAAGAGCGGTACTGGTGGATATGCAGGCACTAGAAGAGGCTCTGCAAAACGGCATCATCATGGGGGCAGCGATTGATGTATTCCCAAAGGAGCCGTTAACGAAAGAGGATGCAATCATTCAGCTGGATAACTGCACGCTTACCAATCATCGTGGGGGGGATACGCTGGATTCTTATGAACGCAGTCCAGAACTATTGTTAAAACAGCTTAAAGAAGCCGTAGATACTGGTTATACAAAGTACATGATATAAAGATTTATGGGGCGAGAACATTTTGTATAAGGGCTTGTAGTGTGGGGATGAATATTGATTGATATCCTGAGGGAGACGAGGAGAAACTATATGAAAGTAGAAGAAACAACATTTTTAAATGATTACATTGCGATGGCAGATTACGGAGACAAACTGGGCTGGCATGAACGCAATGGCGGGAATTTCACGTATTGGATGAAGCCGAAGGATGTTGCAGATGTAAAAGATGAATTGCACGAAGATGGTAAATGGCTTCTAATTGGTACCACTGTGGATAATCTTGCAAATGAATATTTTCTAATCAGCGGCACGGGAAAGTATTTTCACAATATGAAAAAGGATCCGCATAATACGATTGGAATCATACAGGTTGATTCTACCGGTACGAAGTATCGGATATGCTGGGGTCTTGAACATGGAGGCCGTCCTACCAGTGAGTTGCCTACTCATCTTATGAATATGGCAGTCAAGGCAAAGCTTACCAACAATGAAAACCGTGTGATTTATCACTGTCACTGTCCCAATGTGATTGCACTCACCTTTCTGCTTCCGCTGAAGTCGGAAATCATCACAAGAGAGATTTGGGAAATGATGACGGAGTGCCCGATTATCTTTCCCGAGGGGATTGGTGTTGTAGAATGGATGGTACCGGGGGGCCGCGAGATTGCGGTTGTCACAAGCAAACTGATGGAAACCTATAATGCGGTCATATGGGCGCATCACGGCATGTTCTGCAGTGGCGTGGATTTTGATTCCACCTTTGGGTTAATGCATACGATTGAAAAGAGTGCCGAAATGTGGATCAAGGTACATTCCTGTCGGCAGGAAAAGCTGCAGACAATTCCTGTGGAGGGCTTTCGTGATTTGCAGGAAGCGTTCCATGTAACACTGGATGAGCGTTATTTATACAAAAAATAATTACAAATTTAGAAGCCTCTGATAAATAAAACAGAGGTTTCTTTTTGTTGTATAACATAGGGATAAAGAGGAAAAATGACCGTTCAATACCTAATATGACCGCTTGCATGATATTCTATGTACAAATTTCAAATTTATAGTATGATGAATGTGCAAATATTTGTTACAGCATTGCAGCTGCATAAAGAAATCTTAATTGATTATGACAGAGGTGAATATGAAAAAGGTAAATTTGATATGGCTCATCTTTTCGATAGCATTGAGCATAGAATTATTGTATAAAATCATAACAGCAAAAGGCTTAGATTTTTTCGATATATTGACACCGATTTTATTGGTTCTATCAATTAAGGCTATAATTGATGAAAAAAGAAATAGCTATTAAAAAGGAATATGTCTTATATTCTATAAACAATTAGGAGGAATATATATGAAAAAAATATTATTGATTTTATCTATGATTGCAATATGTGTTACTGGTTTTAATCCCTTTTTAACAGCATATGCGCAGGAAAATCAAAATACTGTAGAGGTAAGCAATACAGAATTAGAAATGTTTATCAATGTATTGGATGAAACAGATCCTGTATTTGATAGAAAAAATATAATTGAAGCAAGTGATGAAAATGGTATAAAAACAGTGGTTATAGATGATGGGAAAGATGGCTTTATTCTTTATGAAACCCCCACGAACGATGAAGAACTAAACGGGGATTTTAATCCTCAGACAAAAGGTGTTATTCGAACGATTATAGGGATCATTAGCGCGGTGTATCGTGGTGGAAAACTTGTATGTACAGTTGTGAAGAATATTCAAGGTAGCGATATTTGTGGTGCTATAAGCAAGCAAATTCTTGCTAGTTTGGCAGTAGGAAAAAAATATAAAGCAACAGCTTACTTATATAAAAATCCGAATTGCCAACCAATGCATTCCCAGCAATGCAACATGTATCCAAATGTATATTGGAAAACAACAGTTGTTCCCGCATAAATAAAACTATTTTACGTTACTTTACAGTTAATCAATAATATAGCAAAAGGATAATAGTTCGATCAGTTATTTTCCGTTTTCTTACTATGATGTTGATTGAATTTCACACTATCTTGTGTTGGCTGTGAATAGTAACTATTATATCTATTAGAAAGATGTGTAAAAATTCATTATGTTTCAGTAGATTGAGTGGTGAATAGAAATCCTGAGTTCTCTATAAATTAATTGTTTTAATAATCAAAACGATAGAAAAAAGCAATTACTGAGTAAGAATAGCTAATATAATAGATTTTGGGTTTAAGAAAGGGGACCATAGATGAAGCCAAATCATAAAGAGTTTTATCTCATATGTTCTGTTATATTTCTTTGTTTCAGTATATTCACGTTAGTCTATCTGGATATTCAGCATAGAGGGTACCAAGAGATACAACTGCTTGCACCTATATGTCTGATTATCTTTGCGCTAATATCTTATATATGTTATCGGAAAAAGGATATATAAAAAAATTCGCTTAACAAGTTATATCAAAAAAGGATTTGATTCTATTATTCAGAATGAAATCCCTTTTTTTAATTGGATGAACTATATATTTATGTTCTATTGCTATTATAGTTTATATAATTGGTAGAACTTATCTTATAATCTATTTCATTTTTTTCTAGTCAGAATCAGCAAAATGCATGAAAGTGAAGCAAGAAATGAGATAAGGAGCAGAAGCCAGTACAGCATCCCATAGGAATCAAAATATTCTGTGACACTGATCATCTCATCCAAAGCGATTCCACCGGTCCAAAGAAATACCATAGAAATAGCCAGTGTTCCAAGTGAGCAGAGAAGCAGTAAAGGCAATACTAATTTTTTAAAACTTGACATAAAGATCCTCCGTTTCTATTTATATAAGCTTTCTAAGCTTTCGCATGCCTGCTACGCAACTAATTGGATTCAGCATTGAACATCATCAGGTACGCAGATAGCTGCAAATAGGAAAATGATTTGATTTGCAGAAGGGGAAAACCACTGCCTTATCATATACTTCCCTATGTTTATTTTACATGGAATATGAAGAATGTAAATACATATAGGGATAAGCGGTATCTATCTGGGATGGAACGGTCAATTTGTTTCCAGAATAGGGGGAAATCTATTCTGTTTTCTTAAAATTTTACCGTTTCATCCCTAAAGCGACCGCTTGTCCCAAATCTGTTTACTTTTATAATCATTATGTTTATGATGAAGACGATGATAGGTGGAGGAAGAGACAAATGAGAACATATACCTTATTGATTGTGGATGATCAGGCGAATGCGGCAGAGCAACTGCGAAGTGGTATCGAAGGTATAAGTCCCGGTGTATTTGATATAGCGGTGATGAATGATGTACAGGCGATACAACAGATTTATGAGGAAAGCTATGATGCCTATTTCCTTGATATTGAAATGCCCAGCTGCAGCGGATTTCAGCTTGCAAGCAGAATTAAGGAGCGAGATAAAGATGCACTGATCATCTTTCAGACAACCCATGAGGATTATTCCGTATGGGGATATGATTATGCAGTGTTTCGATTTATCAGCAAGTATAAATTGATGCAGATGCTTCCCGGCGCAATTCAGGCATTAAAAGAAGAGCTTGCTCGCAGAAATGTATATATGGAAGCATATAACAGCGAAAAGAAAGCGGTACAGCTTGCAGTGCATGCAATCCACTGTGCGTACATGGAGCATGGAATGCTGACACTGGTTACAGAAGGTGGTACGTTCACTGCTCGTTGCGGCATACATGAGCTTATGTCTGCATACCCTATGATTCCCTTTGCAATTCCGCAGAAAGGTTATATAGTAAATCTGGAGTGGATTGGTTATTTGGATTATGAAAATAATATGATATATATGAAGCAGGGCGGCTGTGTAAAAATAAGCAGAAGGAAGCGAATGGAATTCTATCAGAGATATTCCGAAGGATATTGAGGAAAAGGTACAGAATCACCTGAAAATCTGATATAGTTATAGTAACTATAAGAGGTGATATAATGAAGCCGTATTCCATTTTGATTGTGGATGATCATCTTGATTCTGCACAGCTGGTTAAGGAGGATATCCAAAATCTGTATCCGGATCTGTTTGCCATAACGATCATGAATGATGAACAAATTAAGAAGGATATCCTCACCGTGCAGTATGATCTTTATATTTTGGACATAGAAATGCCTGCTATCAGTGGATTTGATGTCGCAAAGATCCTGCATAATCGTCAGGAAGAAGCACTTATTGTTTTTCTAACAACACATCAGGAGCTATGTATAGATGGTTACGAATATCGCGCATTCCGATTTCTTGTGAAAGAAAACTATCAGAACTTTCTAAAGAGAACAATGGATGCTGTACTTGAAGAATTGCGAAAACGCACTACTTATATAGAGGTGAAGAATGAAGCATTTGTTCCGGTGCGTATTTTAGTGAACGATATCATATGTGCCTATACAGAAAAGAATTATGTGATTCTTAAAACAGAACGCGGAATGTTTCAGGTCAGAACGACATTGGTTGAATTTGAAGCAGCATATGGAGCGTTTCCCTTTGCATGCCCCTCCAAGGGTATGCTGGTGAATCTGTCTTACATCGATCATATTGATTATGACAGGGCAGTTATTTATTTAAAAAAAGGATGTGGCAATATCCCTGTAAGCAGAAGAAAAAGAAAGGAATTCTTCAATCAATATGCCAGAGGAATTTAGTGATTACAGATAACTTAATATTTGTAATCACTTTTTTACCGTTTCCTACCTGAGACATACCGTTCATCCCAGAATTCTTTCATTTACTACTTTTTTTGTTTATGATGTATCTGCAAATATTTGTAAGTATTTATGAATTTCACACAAGTGAAAAAAACAGGAGGATGGAAAGGGTATGAAAAAATTATTAACAGTTTTATTTGCAGGCTTTTTAATGCTAACATGCATGACAGGAAATGTATATGCAGAAGAATCCGCATTGGATTACAACGAGGAAATCAAAATGTTTCAGGATTTTTATGAGCATCCGGATACATATATATTTCAGGATGTGGAAGGAAATGATGTAACAGCGTTTGTATTGGAACATAAGGAAAGCTTTTACAGGGATTCCTATCATACAACGGATATGCTGATGGATACTGTTAAGAGTGTACAGGAAGAACCACTTCCTGTATTGACAAGAGCTGCTTCTAAAAGCAAGACTTGGAGTAATCTTAAGGTCTATTATCAAAAGAACAGATACTGCATCTATAGTGTTACTGGGACATATAGTGTATCCGGTGGAAAGATAACAAATGGAAAGGCTGTGCCGAAAATAGTAGATCGAAAGAATCTCAGCTATAATATATCCTACATAGGAAAGGCAATTTCTAAAAATGGGAAGACGATTACGTATTCTATAAAACATATAATGATAGCAAATTCAAAGGTTACTGCGACCACAAAACATACAATCTCCATTTAAAATACCAAGTTATATGTTATTATTAAAATGGTGATAGAAAATGAATGATTTAACAGGCTATAATGAGATTATATACGCATTTTTTACATATTTGTTTATCTACAGAATTACGAAATGTCAAATTACGCTATCTAATATAAAAAAAATCATGTTTTTAATATTATGTGCTTTTATTTTAGTTATCGATGTTGTTTTGTTTACGTGGTTCCCGATGGAAACAGAGTATGGTATTTCTCAACATCTTCCAGGTGTTTTTGAATATATAACAGTGATTATATTTCTTATCGCAGTAGCAGGAAAAGAATTGGCAAAAATGCTGTATTATTGTGTTTTTGGATATACAATCGTTTTGGGAATAAATTTATGTATGTCTGTAAGCAGAATATGGATAAATTGGTTTAATCATGAATCTACATACTTAATATTGAAAATACTATTATTAATCATATCCGATATTGGTTTTAGATATCTGCTTCATAAACCTGCCAATTATAAGAAAAAGGATTGGTATATCTTTTCGTTACTTGCGATCATTGCATGCTTTTATGTATATTTTATATTAGAAATTCTTCCAGAAATGGATTTTGCGGACGGAGTATCCATTGATTATTTGAGTATATACATGATGTTGTTTTTGATAACTATATATATGGTTTTTTATAAATATCTTACGGTTCTAGGAAACCGCAACCAAAGCCTTGATGAAGCAGAATATCGGCTGGATAATCAAAGACAGCAGAAACAACTGCTGGAGGAATTGAAAAAAGCAAATCAGGAAAATAGAAAGCTGCGTCATGATTTAAAGCATCATTTTCATTCACTGGAATATATGATGGATACAGATCCTGAGAAAGCCAAAAGCTATCTGCATGAACTAAGTGAACATGTGGAAGCCGTCAAGGTTCTCACAACAAAAAATCAGGTCCTGGATTATATCATAAATTCCAAAATGGTAGTTTGCAGAACGAAGGGCATAGCGTTTACTTATGAGGTACAGGACGACTTAAAGCAAATGCAGGATTTTGATCTGATTTCATTATTATCCAATGCTTTGGATAATGCAATCGAAGCACAGGATTATGTGGACAACAAATTTATAAGCTGTAAAATCCTGGATGGAAAAACAGCAACGAAAATTTTAATTGAAAATGCATGTGATACAGTTAGACTTCAAAAATCAGAAGATACTTATCTAACAATAAAACAAAATAAAGGGCAGCACGGTATCGGAATGGGAAGAATAAAGACAATAGCGGAAAGCTACCATGGATATATGAAGGTCATAGTGCAAGGTTCATTTCTTTTAGAAATCAGTATTCCTAAGAAAAAATGCGAATAAGTTGAGAAAAGTGGATGATAATTCACTTTTTTTGACCGTTCAATACCTAAAACGACCGCTTGCATATATAGCTGTTTACTTTCATGGTAAATTAAGTATGATATGGTTATGCAAACGTTTGTTAATTAGGATAGTAATTCATGGAGGAATAGTGATGAAAAAATTAAATCATTTTATAATAGCTATGGTCTTGTTTTGCTTGTTTGGAGTAGGAATCAAAGCTGTTGAAAATAGATTTCCAAACAATGCTAAATTTTCACGAGGCGTAGGAAACACATGCTTCTGGGTTTCCAGTTCAGCATCGAAATATAAAACATCCATTCGTACACGTGCACAGAACTGGATGTACACTGGATACGATAATAAAATATATATGACGGAGGTATCAAGTAATTATGCGACACATATGGATTTCTATGCAAAATCATCGGATAGTGTTATAAAAGGCAAGGTACTTGGTTATACAGCTTACTATGGCGGTACTGGAAGCAGGATAAGTCCATTAGGAAAGGGACCTTCAAAAAATTATTTTTATACTGAGATCATTTTAAAAACCTCAGTACCTACAAATGATAATAAGGGAACAATTGCACATGAAATGGGTCATGCTTTCGGACTTGCTCATACAGAAACCTCAAAGGCGAGGCTGATGTGGCCTGATACCGGCAGAACCAGAATAAAACCTGCCAAGCAAGAAAATGATATCATAAATTACTTATATAAATGATGGAGGTCTAAACGAATGAAAAAAACGGTTTGCTTTATACTGGCTGTCCTGATTCTTACAGGATGCAGTACAGTAACAGAAAAAGAAAGCGATTCTAAAATGGGTCAGAATGTTTCAGAAAAAATATATACAGCCTCTACCTATATCACGGAGGATATGAAAAAAAAGGCTGGAGATGCCTCATCCATTACTGCAGAAACCATAAATAAAACAATAGGTGAATGGTCAGAAGATGCTGATTTAGTTGTCTTAGCTACTGTAATCTCAATTGATGAAGCTAAAACCGTATTAGCAAGCGGAATAAAGGATGAGCTTGGCTTTACCTTCAGTACAATTCTCGTTCAGCAAACTTTTAAAGGTCAGGATATGAATGGGAAAACCTTAAAAACATTGAAGCAGGGAGGTATTCTTACACAGGCACAAATCGAGCAGGCAAGTGATCCTGAAGCTGTAAAAAAACACGATTATCTGAGAAAGAAAAATGGCGGAGAGAATCCTGCTGATGTTTATGTTAATACGAATTTAGAGAATGATGTTATGCTGGAAGAAGGAAAAACGTATCTGCTCCTACTGAATTATGTTGAAGAGGAAGATCGTTATGAAATTCTAGGTTTGAATAATTGTACAAGAGAAGCGCAGATACCACAAACAAGAACGATTCGTCAGCGCAGCTTCAAAAAGGACGAAATTATGTTAAAGAATTATGAAACACAGGAATTTGAATCCTTAGACAATGTTTTATCCCAAATTCGGTAAAGGAATGAATCCATTTGCGTAAAGATAACAGTAAAATTTCAATACAAGTATAGTTGGTAAACGATAAAGGGTATTGAGCAATTATGACGATCACCCAATAAATAGGTACATTAGGATATGGGTAAATCAAGACCACTTGTAAAGAAACAAATCATGAAATATATTCTGTGCATAGCTATAGGCTTTCTTTTATACCCTATGGCTATGACCTTAGGAAAGCATATTGCTATATACATTGAAAATAGAAAAGAACTGCCTTATCCTGATAAGCCTGTATCCTTTGTTCTGGATTATCTTAACACATGGCATGAGGAAAATTATGAAAGAGTATGTGACATGACAAGTGATCAATCAAAAATGCTATGCGAGGTACATTCTCCAATGACCTCCTTAACAATTAAGGATGTTGAGCTATTGAAAGAAGAAAAGACTTCAGCTGATGTATATGTGGAATTTGAAACTAAATTCCGGGATATGGGCATACAGGAAACCTATTACTGGACATTTCATCTGACACGCAGTAAGCAAGAAAGCAGCTGGAAAATGGAGAACTACGGATATTAGTAGGACAAGCCTCAAAAGCAGGAAGAATGGGAATAAGTTCTCCTGTTTTTTCTTTTCCTGTACGATATGGAAACAATGATTCAGATAGCTTTTTACACCTTAAAATGACCGAATGATACCTGTGGCATACCGCTTGTCCCAAAAGCCTTTTCATCTTTTCAAATTATGCTATTGTATATATAACGCACGAAGGATAAAAACCGGCACCTGAATGAATCCATAAAGGAAGCTCTCCACTATCCTGTGTGCTTCACCATATACATGGAAGCAGGAAACAAGGCAACACGCCATACTACAGGGAGGTACTTATGCAGCACTATACAATACTGATTATTGATGACAAAAGAGAACAGGCAAAGGAAATCAAAAAGAAAATTGAAGCCCTAAATCCCGCCTTTCACGCAGACATCGCCAATGACGCAAGCTATGCACTAAAGGGCACCTATGATGCCTATCTCAGCGATCTGATGATGCCGGTTCACTCTGGTATTGAAATCGGAAATATGATCTATAAGGAAAATCCGGATGCCATTATCATTCTGATGTCCTCACTAGATAATTTCGCAATCGAACGCACCCAGCAATTTTCCGCCTTTGCCTTTCTTCCAAAATCCAAACTGGATCAGGAGCTTTTCCCACTGCTTCAGCGTCTGGAACGTCGCCTGAACTACATCAATATACGCATCCATGTCAAAGAAGGGGAAAAAAGCATCGCTGTACCGATTCATAAAATCCACAGAGTGAGCATTGTAAAAAAGCAGCTCTGTCTGGATATGGGGAATACACGCTATACCTGTTCCATGCGATTTCAGGATTTTCAGCGCATATACGATGATTATTTTGTCTGCCCGAAAAACGGTCTGCTCATCAATCCATCCTGCGGCTATTACTATGAAGCGGGGCATACGCTGCAGCTGAAGGAGGAATCGATTCGTGTCAGTCTGCTGAAGCGGAAGAAATTCAAAGAAAAATACCAGAAATATTATAACCGTGTCATGTGATACCTGGCTGTCACTTATTTTCATAGAAGACTCTGTACGACCATATAGGGTCTTTTTCTTATAGTACAATATGCGTATGTCTGTTTTGCAAAGAATTCCACTGTTCAAAACTCTGCAATCCTTTGCGCAGTCTTTTACTCTTTTATGAAAGCGCTTTTTGCATTACACTGTAGGTGGATAGAAACAACGGGATACATGAAGGGGAAGCATCCCTCATGACCGACAAAAAGGAGTATGGAAATGATTTGGGAAGACTTAGATAAAAAACTGATTCACCTACAGGCGGAAGCAGAGCATGCCAATGATATCTTTGATCAGCTGGGCACCTGCTTCATAAACGAGGGCTACAGCCGAAGCGATTATGTTGAGGCTCTGAAACAAAGAGAGGCACAGTTTCCAACCGGATTGGATATCAACGGATTCGGTGTCGCTATACCGCATACGGATGCCGGCTATGTACTGCATGAAACCGAAGGAATCATGACACTGAAGCATCCGGTAACGTTCATTCAAATGGGCAGTGATGATACACAGGTAGAGGTGAAGGTTGTCTTCATGCTGGCGATTGAGGATCCCAAATACCACATCAAGAAGCTGCAGCAGATTCTGCGTATCATACAGGACAGCGCCGTGCTGGAGAAGATTTATCAGGCATCCAGTGCCGACGAGGTCATAGATATAGTAAAACAGAAGGAAATAGAAATAGGAGGAGAAAACTTATGAAATCAGTAAACATTCTATCAATCTGTGGTTCGGGAACTGTCACCAGCAGCATGGTGGCCGCAAAGCTGAAGGACCGCTTGTCCGAGCACGGCTATCAGGTAAGTGCCACCGAGGCAAAACCGACCGAGGCTTTAAATCTGGCGCAGTCAAAACGCTTCGATATTATCGCACACACATCCCCGCTTCCTAAGGGCGATTATGGGATTCCCTGTGTCAATGCCTTTGCCTGCATCACAGGAATGGGAGAAGACAAGTTCTTCGAGGACTTCCTCAAGGCACTGCAGTCAATAGGGAAATAGGCATTCGACTTCACAGTACGCAGCATAAATTATAAAGGAGAGATAAACGTATGGTTATATTAGAATTCTTGAAATCGATGATTGACAACTTTGGGGCTGCGATTATCGTACCAATCATCATCGGAATCATCGCATTGTTCTTCCGTGTCAAGCCGCAGAAGGCCTTCCTTTCCGCCTTATATGCCGGAGTATCTCTGGAGGGGATTTCTTTGATGGTAGGCGCATTTACACCGATTATCACCCCGCTGGTAAAGAATATGGCGGATGCCATGGTCAACATCACCGGTGTTAATCTGAATGTATTCGATGTCGGCTGGCAGGCAACCAGTCTGGTAGCGTTCTCGACAAGTGCCGGTATGATCTATCTGGGACTCGGTATCGTATTACAGACAGTGCTGTTTCTGATCAAATGGACAAAGTGCTTTCAGCCCTCTGATTTATGGAATAACTATTCCTATATGGTATGGGGAGCCATGGTTATCTTTGCGACAGACAACTTTGCACTGGGCATCGCCTGCATGGTGCTGCTGAACCTGTATTCTCTGTTGATTTCCGATATGCTGGCCAAACGCTGGTCAACGTATTATCAGTATCCAAACTGTACCATCATCGCTATGCATAACATTGAACCGGGTATTTTCGCCATCGTCTTTGACCCGATTCTGAATGCAATCGGCTTCAACAAGCTGAAGCTGAATCCGCAGACAATCCAGCAGAAAATCGGATTCATGGGGGAACCGATGACCATTGGATTTGTATTGGGCGGTATTATCGGTATCCTTGGAAATCTTTCCAATCTTGGCTCTATGGCAGGCTGGGGCTCTGTGCTGACAGCAGCTGTTGCTACGGCTGCGGTTATGGCTATTTTCCCGAAAATCACAGGCTTCTTTGCACAGGCATTTGCGCCGATCACCGAGGGTGCCCGTAAGTTCATGGGAAATACCGGAGATCGGGAGTGGTATATCGCTGTCAATGATGCTGTCGGCTATGGAGAGCCTGCAACGCTGACATGTGGATTGCTGCTGATGCCGGTTATGGTGCTGATCGCATTCTTCCTGCCTGGCAATCAGACACTGCCGGTTGTCGATCTGGTCGCAATTCCTTATATGGTAGAGGGACTTGTTGCCGTATTCAACGGAAACATGGCAAAGGTCATCGTAACGGGTGCCATCTGGTTCAGTGTCGGCTTACTGATGTGTACGTATACAGCACCGCTGTTCACCGAGGTTGCTAAGGGCGCAGGCTATGCGATTCCGGCAGGTGCTGCCATGATTACCAGCTTCAATATTCTGGGAAAACCGCTGATGGGGCTGATCTTCCTCGCCTTCCTGAGTGGAAGCCCGCTGTGGATCGGCGTCGCCGTCGTGGCATATGTGGTCTGCTATGCAGGATATCGCATGAAACAGAAAACCGTAGAGGAATATCTGGAAACACAGGCAATGAAAAATGCAGAGGCGGAGGCTTAGGCTATGAAGATTGATGTACAGGAATTCCGTAAGCCGTGTGCCTGCGGGAGAACACATGAAATTGTTGTGGATGATATGATTATTGAGAAGGGTGCCATACAGCGCCTTCCTCACATCATGAAGGAATATTACAGCGAATACAAAACAATTGCCATGCTGTGCGATGACAATACGTATGCGGCAGCCGGAAAGCTTGTGGAGGAGCTTCTTCCCGGTATCATTACCATCCGGCTAAATCCTGAAAATCTGCATGCGGATGAACATGGCGTGGAGGCTGCACAGAAGCAGCTGGACAACTATGCGGGAATTGACTTCCTGATTGCGGCAGGCTCGGGAACGATTCATGACATTACCCGTTATCATGCTTATGAGAAAAAGCTTCCATTTCTGAGTATACCTACCGCTGCCAGTGTAGACGGCTATGTATCCACCGTTGCCGCCATGACATGGCACGGCTTTAAGAAAAGCTTTACGGCGGTATCCCCGTGCTTTGTGCTGGCGGACAGTGTAATCTTTTCAAAGGCACCACTTCGTCTGACGGCGAGTGGCGTCGCTGATCTGCTGGGAAAATTCACGGCACTGTGTGACTGGAGAATCGCGCATGCACTAACCGGTGAATACATCTGCGATACGGTTGTTGATATGGAATATAAGGTATTGAAGGAGCTTTGTGAGAATCTAGACGGTATCCGCAATCAGGATGTGAGCGCCTATGAAAACCTGATGTATGGTCTGTTATTGAGTGGAATTGCCATGCAGATGATAGGAAACTCCCGTCCGGCATCCGGAGCGGAGCATCATATGTCACACTTGTGGGAGATGTCCGCAATCAATGAACCGATTGATTTCTATCACGGAGAAAAGGTCGGCGTGGGACTCTGTCTGGCCACGGCAGTTTACAAGAAAGCAGAACAGAAGCTGCGTGCAAAAGACTATCAGGTGAAGGCTCACATGGAGCTGGAAACGGAATTCATCAAAGCCAATATCACCAATCCTGTCCTGCAGGAGGAGATTCTGAAGGAAAACACACCCAATCTGCTGGCGAATATCACAGGGGACATGCTGAAGGAGAAGGAAGCTGACATTCTGGCGATTCTGGCGGAGCTGCCGGATGCGGAAACCATGATCGGCTGGATGAAAAAGGTACACGGTCTGACGACGATGCAGGAGCTGACGCTTGCTGAGGCATTGAAAACAACAACACAGCGTCTGAGTCCGTATGTCCGTCAGCGGCTGACCTTCATGCGATTATTAAAATTCTACGATTTCTATGATGAAATCACAGAAGGGTAGGGATCATCATGCTGGAAGAATTAAAGCAGCGTGTTTTGGAGGCAAATCTCTTGCTTCCCAAACACGGACTGATCACCTTTACCTGGGGTAATGTATCCGGCATTGACCGGGAACAGGGCATCATCGCTATCAAGCCGAGCGGTGTGGAATACGATCATATGACAGCACAGGATATCGTGCTGTGTGATCTGGATGGAAACGTGGTGGAAGGAAAGCTGAAGCCAAGCAGTGATCTGATGACACATCTTGCATTTTATAAGAGCTTTCCCAAGATCGGCGGAGCGGTGCATACACACTCTCGCTGGGCAACCGCCTTTGCGCAGGCAGGACGAGCAATCCCTGCATTAGGGACTACGCAGGCGGATTACTTCTATGGAGATATTCCATGCACCAGGCTTATGCGTGAAGCGGAAATTCAAGGAGAATATGAACTGGAAACAGGACATGTGATTGTAGAAACCTTCACAAAGGGAAATTTGAATCCAGATACAATGCCGGGCGTGCTCGTACACAGCCATGGACCTTTCGCATGGGGAGAAGACCCCTTTGAAGCAGTGCATAATGCAGTTGTGATGGAGGAATGTGCTGCAATGGCATTCGTCAGTATTCTGCTGCAGGACAATGCGGTACAGCCGATGCAGCAGGTATTGCTGGATAAGCATTTCAAACGAAAGCACGGACCGAACGCCTATTATGGGCAATAGGCTTTGAAAGATTGTAAGGATGGATATTATGATACGAAATAAGGAACAAATTCGGGAAGCGATGAAGCCCATACGGGCATTCATTCTGGATATGGATGGAACGATTTATTTAGGGAATGCATTGTTCCCCTATACCCGCAGCTTTCTGGATATGGTAAAACAAAGCGGGAGAGCATATTATTTCTTTACAAACAACTCCTCTAAGGATGTTAAGACGTATATCGATAAGCTGCACACCATGGGCATTGATATCGAGCAGCAGCAAATGATGATCTCCACACATGTCATCCTGCGCTGGCTGAAGGAGCATCATGCAGGAAAACGTGTGTATGTGGTAGGGACACCGGCTCTGCAAGCGGAGTTTCAGCGTCATGGCTGGCAGCTGGATGAGGAGCATCCGGATATCGTGGTTCTGGGCTTTGATACGACGCTGACCTACGATAAGCTGTCAAAGGCCTGTCACTTCATCCGGGAGGGAGCCGCCTATTACGGCGTCAATCCCGATCTCAACTGTCCCATGGAAAACGATACCTTTATACCAGACTGCGGAAGCATGGCAAGACTGATTGAAGCAAGTACCGGCCGCTATCCGGAATTCTTCGGAAAGCCGAGTCCGAAAACACTGGAGTACATCATCGGGGAAACCACTCTTGCGGCTGAGCAGATTGCGATTATCGGGGATCGTCTGTATACGGATATCGCCGTTGCGGATCACAGTGCGGTTACCAGCATTCTGGTAATGAGCGGAGAAACGAAGGAAGCGGATATCGAAAAGAGCGAGGTAAAGCCGGATATCGTAATTGAAGATATCGGAGAGCTGGCAAAGCTCCTGTAGGAAACCTATGCGTCATATGGCTTTCGATCAAAGGAATGCATTCCATAAAACAATGAAGGAATCCTCTTGTACAGACAGGGGATTCTTTTGTATTCTTCCGATACATACCGGTACACATTCAATTTCTATGCACCAATCTGTCTTGCATAAAAACAGCAAAGAAAACAGTAAAGAAGTCAAATTTATTGTATGACAATGATCTCATAAATAAGGAGTGCCCGCTATTACCCCATCTATTGATCTGCGCTTCCTCAGTGAACAAAACCGCATTTGCTTTTAAGAAGAAAAAGTTCATCAGAAGATGTTTCTATTTATCCAAGGTTAGAGTATACTGATGGTAGATGGTGAAACGAGGGATTATATGAAAAAGAAAATGAAATGGCGAAAGCTGGCACTAGCCCTGGCTTTGGCAGTGTCCTGTATGCCGCAGAGCATGAAGGCACAGGAGGATGCTGCGCAAACAGAAGCCCTGCCTTTTGAGATAACGAATATCGGCGTATCGTCCAACACGGTGAAAGCCAAAGAGGCTGTTACGTACACAATAGATGTACAAAGTGAAAAGCCGATGAGCTCCAGAATAACAATACATCTGAGCGCCCCGATTACAAAAAAGGAAAAAGGGGTAACTATGAAATATGACGGAAACGGACGATACACAGGCATATTTCAAACGTCTGAGGATGAAGAAGACGGCATATGGAGGGTTGATCGTATCGATGCGGGTCTGGAAAATGGAGACAGAATTTTGGTATATAATACCGTTGACCTGCCAAGCTATGCGGTATATGCATATGACTTTTCCCCTCTGGATGTAACAGTTACGGATTCAACAGGCGCCGATGTTACAAGACCGGAGCTGCACGGAATTTCCGCTTTGACAAAAGAAGTCTATCCGGGTTCAGCAATTAAATATCAGGTTGATGCAAGTGATGATATGAGTGGAATCGAAAGTATTTCAATCACCCTGCTTTCTCCCAGCGGTAAGGAGTTGAAGAAAGACGCGAAATATTCGCAGGATCAAAAGGTATATGAATTGACGATTCCTACAGACAGCGATCTGGAGGAAGGAAACTGGACCATTTATTCAGTAGCTCTATGGGATTTCAAAATGAATTTTGTGAACTATATCAATCGGCTCTCCGGTTCATCTTCCTATGAGAATATACGCTATTTGGATATGTCTGCACAGGGATTTCAGGTAGTGCCTGATCCGGATGCTGCCCAGGGGCTGAGTAATGTATTTTATATGACGGATTCGAAAACTGTAAATGATCATGTTTACGATGGGGATTTGTATATCGGAGAAAATGCTTTCCTTACAATGAAAAATGTGCATGTGACAGGGAATATCTATGTACTGGGCGTATTGCGTTCCACAAATATCAAGGTTGATGGAACGGTGTTCTGCAGAATGAGTACGACAGGATATAACAACACACAGGGTACATTTATGTGGTCAGGAACAAATAGTATTCACAGTGTACAGGCAACCAACCGGCCGGTAGCGATGGTTCCGGTTCGCATTGATCAGACGCTCACTGCTTCCCGTAACGGGGATGTGGCGTTTAAGGGGGTATCCCTGCCGAATATCACGATTGCGGTGGAAGGAAAAGATGTGCAAACCGATTATCGAGGGCGTTTTGATGCTGGTATTGTGAACATTGGAGAAATGGATACCGTAAATATCACATGGAAGCTCCCGTTTGGGATGCCGGCTGAAAATAAGATTGCAGTAGAACGGGAAACTCCTGTATCACTGCATATGCTTACGCCCCCCGATAAGCTGGAGTATATAACCGGGGAGAAACTATCGTTGAAGGGAATGCGCATAGAGGCTGTATATGCGGATGGCTATAAGAGGGAAACCACGGCATACAAGGTGGAGGTTATCGCCCTGACAGCTGGAAAGCATACGATTGCGGTGACCTATCATGGCGCAAAGACCTCCTTTGTAGTGACCGTGAAGGATATTCCGGTTTCCTCTTTGAAACTGGATCAGAACAATGTGGTTCTGCGTCCGAAGGAATCCGTTCAATTACAGGAGAATATACAACCTACCAATGCAACAGACAAATCCGTGTCATGGAAATCAGACAATCCTGCAGTCGCCTCTGTGGATGAAAAAGGCAGGGTTACCGCTTTGAAGAATGGAACTGCAGTGATTTCAGCTGTTATGAAGAACGGCTTGCGTGCAGAGTGTAAAATTACGGTGAAAATTGCTGTGGACTATGTACAATTAGATAGCACATATAAGGATGTATATGTTACTCAAACAGGTCAGTTAAATGCAACGGTGTATCCGGAAGATGCGACCAACAAGAAGGTGAAGTGGCGCAGTACGAATACCAGTGTGGTGAGCGTGGATCAAACTGGTCATTATAAGGCTTTGAAATCAGGATTTGCCTATATTTATGCTACATCGGAAGACAATGAGCATATTGAGCGCTTTTGTGAAATCAATGTAAATGTTCCTCCGGTGGAGGTGAATATTCAGGAATCATCGTTGAATTTGAAAAGAGGGCAGTCCTATCAGCTTAACTATACAGCCTACAGTCCTACAGGCGTAGATGTCGCTTTCAAGTGGGAAAGCGTCGATCCGAAGATCGCTTCTGTGAATCAAAAGGGAGTCATAACAGCACTTAGGGAAGGCGTAATATCCATCACGCTGAACTCATCGTATTATAACGGCGGTGATATGGTTCTTGTGACGGTCACCAACCCGGTCAGCGCATTGAAAATGAATAAGACATCCGCGAATATGACCAAGGGCAGCTATCTGCAGCTGTCTGCATCTGTATCCCCATCGGATGCATCGAACAAAGGTCTTACCTGGACATCCAGCAACAAGAATATCCTTACGGTCAGCAGCAGCGGAAAGGTTTATGCGAAGGGCTTTGGGACAGCAACGATCACTGCACAGGCAAAGGATGGCAGCAAGGTAAAAGCAGCAAGCAGAATTTTCAGCGGCTATGGTATCAGCTATGTGCTCAATGGCGGAAGCAATCATAAATCCAATGTCAGCGTGTATTACAATCAGGCAGTCAAGCTGTACAATCCTACCCGCAGCGGATACAGCTTTAAGGGCTGGTATTCCGACAGCAAATATAAGACGAGAGTAACGTCCTATAAAAAAGGAACCAAGGGAAACAAGAAGCTGTATGCGAAGTGGAGCAAGAACACCTATCGCATTACGTATAAGCTGAACGGTGGGAAAAATACGAAGGCCAATCCATCCACCTATTCTGTGACTTCCTCCATTTCCTTGAAAAATCCAAGCCGTAAGGGGTATTCCTTCAAGGGCTGGTACAGTGACAGTAAATATAAGAACAAGGTAACCAGCATCAGGAAAAGAACCGGAAATCTGACACTGTATGCGAAGTGGAGTGCCACTTCCTACCGGATCACCTATAAGCTGAACGGTGGTAAAAATACAAAGTCCAATCCATCCACCTATTCTGTAACTTCCTCCATTTCCTTGAAGAACCCAAGCCGTAAGGGCTATTCCTTTAAGGGCTGGTACAGCGACAGCCGCTATCGGACTCGGGTCAAGACAATTAAAAAAGGAACAACCGGAAACAAAACACTGTATGCGAAATGGAGCAAAAACAGCTACCGCATCACGTATAAGCTGAATGGCGGGAAGAATACGAAATCCAATCCTGCCAAATACTCGATCACATCCTCTGTGAAGCTAAAAAACCCAAGCAGAAAAGGCTATCGATTCACAGGCTGGTATACGGATGCTGCTTGTAAAAAGAAGGTAACAGCTATCAAAAAGGGAACTACGGGAAATAAAACCTTTTATGCCGGATGGAAAAAATAGATGAGTATCGCAAAAGCATGCACAGCATCGCAGGATGAATCGTTTTGTTTCTGCCCTTTCCTGAAGAAAAAAACCAAGGGACAAAACAGAGATTTGTAAGCGATGAAGAGCATTAGAAAAACAGGGAATCCAAAGCTATTGTGTTCAACAATAGGAATTCGGATTCCCTTTTTCATGACTGATGTGTTGGAAAAACATGCAGCTTGCTTTCGTTTGCTTCAGATAGCCTGCATAATCTCAGAGAACAGCTTGTGTGTCTGCCGGTACAATTTCTGCATGTATGCAACCATTGCAGTCATCCTATCTATGTGTGCGTCATTCGTATCGTGAATGAAGAAAAGGATGCGCCATCGGAAAGGGTATGCGCGAGTCGCACGCAGGCTGATATTATAAAAAAACGGCTCTGCCTTGTTTATAAGGTTAGAGTCCGTTTCACGTTTATTCATGGTGGAGGCTGAGGGACTCGAACCCCCGACCCTCTGCTTGTAAGGCAGACGCTCTCCCAACTGAGCTAAGCCTCCATCAACGTTATTTATGATACCATAGATATTTTTAAAATGCAATTACTTTTTTGTAAAATCACCAATTTATACTATGTTTGATTACGATTCACAGCTAAACTATGTGATTTACCTATGAACTATTAGAATATGGAGCTCATGTAACAGGTTCTATATTTTCATTTTCTCTTATATGCTGATACTTCTCTATGTTTCAAAGGGCTGTGTATCGTAACATGTTTGATTCAGATTCTCCACGTAAATCCTGTAGGCTGCATAAGATATAGGAAATATCATGGCTATTGATTTGCTATAGTCTGACTTCCCTTTATACGATTGCAGCATGATGAAAAGAGTCGTTGCTGTAGTTGAGCTGATTCGTTGTACTTGACATCTTCATGTCCTCCATTCTATAAGGGCTGCTTACCCTTTCTATACGTATGAAAGGGGTGAAATTCCTAAATAATCTACACATACTGTAAGATTTCTTCTATTTTTCAATTAACATGGTCAATTACTGATTTTGAATCTATTATACATCCCTGCTGAATTTCCTTTCAGTCTTTTGATATTGCTCAGTTGATGCTGAAGCAGCATCGTGTCTGTACTATTTTATAAAGCAGTAAGTACAGGAAGGAAAGGGACTTATAAATATGTAAAATCGATGCCATTTAGACAAATGCTGGAAATTGTATAGAGAACCTGTTTATTAGCAGCATATAAATTATTGACGAATCGTCATTTTTGCAATATCCTTTTCATCGGTTAGAAAAATGACGAATCGTCATTCAGTGGAAACGGGAGAGAAGCCTATGAAGAACAAGGTACTAATAAACAAGAGTGAGAAAAAGAAGCGGATTGAAGAAGCAGCACTTGAATTGTTTTCCTGCAATGAGGTGCATCAGATATCCATCGATCAGATTGCCCAGAAAGCGAGAGTCGCAAAGGGGACATTCTATCTTTATTTTCACGACAAGGTACAGCTGATCAATCATCTGATTGTCAAGGAAAGCTCCTCGATTATCAATGAGGCGCTGAATGAAGCCAAACAGCAGAAAATTGATGATAAAATCGATGAACTGATTTTCCTGATTGACCATGTCATCGCCTACTTCTGCAAGCATCCGGAGGTTATCAAGCTTATCCAGAAAAATCTGTCCTGGAGTCTGGTTGGCGGAAAGCTGAAAGAGGATGAAAATTATGAGGTGGCTTCGCATATGAACAGCTACTGTGACTTTCTGGTAACACTCGGTTATACCCGTAGTGAGGCCTATCAGCTGCTGTTTATGATTCTAGAGCTTGTTTCTACCCTGTGCTATACCGCAATCGTTCTGCATCAGCCGGATGATATTGAACAGCTGAAGCCGATGCTGTTTACCACGATTCGCAAAATGATCGAACGATCATAAACAAGATTGGAGATGAAATGTATGAAGAAGCTTTCTGATTTTATTGTAAAGAAAAGAAATCTGATTCTGCTCGTTGCCGTACTGCTGCTGATACCCAGTGTCATCGGGTATGCACGTACGAAAGTAAATTATGACCTGTTGAGCTATCTGCCGCAGGATGCCGAGTCCATGATCGGACAGAAGTCACTGAGTGATGACTTCAATTTGGCAAGCACCGGTATGCTGGTTGTTGAGAATATGCCGGATAAGAACGTATCGGAATTAAAAAAGGAAATCAAGGCCATTGACGGCGTTAAGGATGTCCTGTGGCGGGATGATGTTTTGGATATCAGCATTCCCAAGGAGATTCTGCCAAAGGATGTACGTGAGATGCTGTATTCGAATAAGGGAACACTGATGGTTATCACATTTCAGGAGGAAACCTCATCCCAGCGTACAATGGATGCCATTAAAACCATTAAGGGCTATGCCGATCGTGAATGCTATCTGGGCGGCTTTTCTGCCATCACAGAGGATACCAAGGATTTGATGAATGAGGAAACTCCGCTGTATGCCGTAACTGCAATCATCCTGTGTATGATCGTATTGTTTATGGGGCTGGAGTCCACCGTGGCACCGTTCGTCTTCGTTCTGGGAATCGTTTTCCCGATTGTTTACAACTTTGGAACCAATGTCTTTCTAGGACAGATATCCTATATTACGAAGGCACTGGCACTTGTACTGCAGCTGGGTGTCACCATGGATTATTCTATCTTCCTGCTGCACCGCTATCAGGAGGAAAAAAAGAAAAGCAGTGATCGTGATGAGGCGATGTCCAATGCAATTCAGGCAACCTTCACCTCCATTACAAGCTCCTCGATAACAACGGTCGCAGGTTTTCTGGCATTGTGTGCGATGCAGCTGACCCTGGGAAAGGATATCGGTATCGTAATGGCAAAGGGTGTTATCTTCGGGGTATTGTCCACCATTATCATCCTGCCTGCCCTGCTGATGCTGTTTGATAAATATATTGAGAAGTGGAAGCATGCTATCATCCTGAAGGAACCGAAAAAGCTTCCGGGCTTTCTTACAAAGCATTATAAAACCATATTGATTGTCTTTGTTATTATCTTTATTCCGATGATCTATGCACAGGCACATACCAATGTCTATTACGATTTAAATGCGACAATGCCTGAGGACTTTCCAAGTGTCATCGGCACAAATAAGCTGAAGGACCAGTTTCATATGACAACCACACATTTCCTGCTGGTGGATGATCAGCTGGAGAACTATGAAATTAAGGATATCTGTGATTCTGTGGAAAAGCTTCCGGGAGTTTATTCTGTGGTTTCCTATGAGAGTCTGATTGGTGGAGGAATTCCGGGTGAGCTGGAGCCAACAGCAGTAAAAAGCATCCTGCAAAATGGTGGCAGGAAGATGATTCTTGTCAACAGCACCTATCGTTCTGCGACGGATGAAGAGGATGAACAGCTGAATAAGATTGATGCGATACTGCATAAATATGATAAGCAGGCAGTGATTGCCGGGGAAGGCTCCCTGACCCGCGATTTGATTACTACGACGGATATAGATTTTAAGATGGTGAATATATTATCCGTTGCCGCGATTTTTCTGATTATTGCAATCACCTTTCGCTCACTGGCACTTCCTGTTATCCTGGTTGCCTCCATTGAATTTGCAATCTGTATCAATATGGGGATTCCGTTTTTCACCGGGTCAACGCTTCCATTTATCGCCAGCATTGTCATTGGTACGATTCAGCTGGGAGCAACGGTGGACTATGCAATCCTGATGACCACACGCTATAAGGAAGAGCTCAGCAACGGAAGCAGTGTCATAGAAGCCGCAAAGGAAGCAGCAGCAAAGTCTGCGCCAAGCATCATCACATCTGGATTGTCCTTTTTCGCAGCATGTATCGGTGTATCCTTTATTTCCAAAATGGATTTGATCAAGAGTCTGTGTACACTGATTTCCCGCGGAGCAGTGATTTCCATGCTTTCTATTCTGCTGGTACTGCCTGCCATGCTGATTATATTCCATAAGCTGATTGAGAAAACAACAAAGGGCTGGCCGAAGGCTGACCTGAAATAAGGAGGGTATTATATGAAGAAAAATGTGAAAGCAGTAACCTGTGCAGCATTGAGTATGATGCTGGTAAATTCCGGTATGGTGCTGTATGCAAAGGATGATGAAACCGTAAAGGATGAAACGGTATATGCGATGCTGAACAGTGATGGCAGTGTAGATCAGGAAATTGTCAGCAGCTGGCTGCACAATGATAACGGTATTCGCGATATAAAGGAAGTGCTGGATCTTAACAATGTTAAGAATGTGAAAAGTGATGAAAAGCCGGAGGTTTCCGGAAAGACCTATACCTGGAATTCAGCTTCCAATGATGTTTATTATGAAGGAACAAGCACCAAGACCCTGCCAGTACAGGTAAAGGTGAGCTATAAGCTGGATGGAAAGGACATCAGCGGAAAGGATTTGATTGGAAAAAGCGGTAAGCTGGAAATTCATATTTCACTAAAAAATACGCAGAGTAAAACAGTGAATGTGAATGGCAGACAGACACGCATTCATCCATTTTATATGGGAGCAGGTGTTCTTGATCTTTCTACCGATCATTTCTCAAATGTGAAGTGTGAAAACGGCAAGATACTTTCTGAAGGGAATAACACCATGGTTGCCTTCGTCAGTGTTCCGGGCTTGCAGGATACACTGGAAAGCTCCGGCATGGAGGTCGCAAGGGATTTGCATATACAGGATGAATTCACAATTACCTGTGATGCGAAGGAGTTTGAGCTTGGACCGATCATGTTTGCAATGACACCGGAGGTGCCTGTGGATAAGCTGAAGAATATCAATTCCATGGATGATCTGACAAACGGGCTGGATGAGCTGACCAATGCAAGTGCACAGCTTTTGGATGGTACATCACAGCTTTCACAGGGAACAGCGACCTTCAATGGCAAGATGCAGGAGCTGGTAAATGGTGTGCCGACACTGACGAACGGTGTATCTGCATTAAAGAATGGTACGCAGGAGCTGGTGAGCGGATCTTCCAAGCTGTACAGCGGATTGAAGGATTTGAATACCGGTATGAATCAGGCGAAGGAGGGAACTGCCAAGCTGAATAAAGCAACAGATGGTTTGGGTACACTGGTAAGCGGTGTTGATGAAATCAATACGAATATGCAGGCATTGGCAAAGGGCTTGCAGGATGGAAGCAATGAGCTGAATGCTTCACTGGATATCAAGCAGTTAAGTCAGCTGCTGACGTCTGTTAGCAGTTTGCCCGATGAAATCATCGCCTTATCTGATAAGGCAACCGCATTAAATTCAGCAATGCAGTCTTTAGATAATATTTTGAATAATTCAAATATACAAGCGGCAAGTAGTGCTATGTCCAGCGATGCAGATGCATTACAATCGAAATTATGCGCAGGTGGTGATACAACAGAAAGCTGTACACTGGCAAAGAAATTAAGTGCAGAGACCGCTAGCGTCAATAATGCATTGTATGGAGATTTAGATGGAGAGGGACATAATGCTTCTAATGTAGCAGCTGCACTGACAAAAGAAGTAAACGACTTAGTGAAACAACTGCCTGCATATAAAGAAATGGCAAGCAGTATGAAAGCAACACTTGCTGATATGTCATCCTCTCTTAATGCTTTAAGCAAATTGCAGTCAAGTCTGAATACTGCATCTCAGGGAGCACAGCAGCTGGCGCAGGGTACGCAGCAGCTCAGCGAAAAATCATCCACACTCTTAGAATTGAAAAAAGGAATCTCCACACTGGACTCCAGCATGACAACGGCAGTTGGTGGCAGCAGCGAGCTTTATAAGGGAAGTCAGGCTCTGGTATCCGGTCTACAGCGTGTTGATCAGGGAGCAGGCACGCTGCAAAGCGGTTCTGCGACAATCGGTAACGGTGCGCAGCAGCTCTATGCTGCATCAACCCTGTTAAAGGATAAAACAGGGGAATTACATGCTGGTATGAGCAAATTCAAAACAACCGGTATTGATGAAATGCAGAAGCAGGTTACCCTGTCACTGGATGATGTTACACAGCTTCTTGCTATTAAGGATGAAATTGTAAAGGAAGCTGAGCAGGAGCACACCTTCAGCGGTGCACCGAAAAACAGTGAAAGCAAGGTCAAATATATTTATAAAACGGAAGAGCTGCAGAAGGAAAAAAAGACAGATACACAGGAAACAAAGAAAACAAAAGAAGAAGCAGAGGATGATTTCTTTGATAAGATTTCAAATTTCTTCTCAAAGATGTTTTAATTGCAGAGGGGCAGAGAAACGCTGCCTCTTTTTTTCACACGGAAACTTATTGTAGAAACCAGACGTGTACAGTATAATGGTAACAGTTGCATGCACAGGAGGACACATGAAGGTCATAGAACACAAACACGTGATACCGATTATACGAAATACATTAAATGCATTGGATGCGCGGCTGGTGGATCACGGCTATCGTGTTGCTTTTTTGATGGAACAGACACTACGCCATGCAGGCCTCTTTAAAGGAAAAGAATTGCGCGATATTGTCATGACCTGTTTTCTTCATGATATCGGAGCTTATAAGACGGAGGAAATCGAGCAGCTGATTCAATTTGAAACCTGGGATATCTACCAGCATTCTGTATACGGCTATCTTTTTTTGAGAAATCTGTCCCCGCTGCGCCCGTATGCGGATATTATTTTATATCACCATATATATTACAGAAAGCTCAAAAATCACAATATACCCTATCTTCTGGTGTCACAGCTTCTCAGTCTTTGTGATCGTTTGGATGTCTATCAGCTCGAGTTGCCGCTTCGGGATGTGGAGGCCTTTCTTCGCCAGTTTGAGGAGGATTATTTCAGTAAGGAAGCGATTGACCTGTTTCTTTCCGCAGACGCACAGTGTCACATGCTGGATCAGCTTTATGTGCGGCATCAGGAGGTGAAGGTAGCGGTCTTTGATGAAATACCGTTTACGGAATCAGAAGGAAAAGCATATTTGCATATGCTCAGCTATGCGATAGATTTCCGCAGTGAATATATGGTAGCACATACCATCACAACGACAAGTGTCTCCACAACGCTTGCGGCGCTATGTGATTTTCATCAAGAAGAAATGGAAAAGGTGTATTACGGAGCCTTGCTGCATGATATCGGTAAGGTCGCTATACCGGTAACGATCCTTGACTTTCCCGGCAGACTCAGTCCGCATGACATGGCAGTTATGCAGTCGCATGTAACATATTCCATGAAAATTCTGCATGGTGTAGTCGATGAGGAAATTGAGCATATCGCTGTCCGTCATCATGAAAAGCTGAACGGTAAAGGATATCCTCTGGGATTGAAGGCGGAAGCTTTAACGACATCCGAACGCATTGTAGCAATAGCGGATATCATCAGTGCTCTCATAGGAAAGCGCAGCTATAAGGAAGCATATGATTGGGAGAAAATCAAAGAAATTTTACAGGAAATGGCTGAGGGGCAGTATCTGGATGATAGAATAGTACAGATTGCCTGTGACAATCTTCCTCACATCCTGCAGACGGTGAAGCGCGATTGTACACCGGTAATCGCAATGTATCAGGAAATACGACGTGATTATGAGCATAGGGTAGCACAGCTTGGCAGGTAAGCAGTACATGAATGTGACTGCATAGTTCAATAATTACAGCCACGCAGAGCTGCTGCATATGGCTATGCCGGGAAGAAATGCAGGAATTAAGCAAATAATCTTATAAAAATTTCTTTTTGATTCTGTACATAGGGAAGAAAAGATGATATAATAATCGCGGTCTCAGGGAAACAATTTCATGTGAAAGCTATTTCCTTATTCTGCCGGAGTGGCTCAATGGTAGAGCAACGCACTCGTAACGCGTAGGTTGATACATTAAGTGATGTACACGGATGCGAATAAATTCTAATGACAAAATATAAAGTGAGAGGACATAGTCCTCTTTGAAAATGCCGACATAGCTCCAACGGTAGAGCAATCCACTCGTAATGGATAGGCTGCTGGTTCAAATCCAGTTGTCGGCACCATGTAAATAACAAAATCACAGGTTGCGTTCTGTGATTTTTTTAATGATACAGCGAACTACGCAAAGTTCCGCAGAGTCCAGAAGGACTTAAGTAAGTTGAAGTATACAAAGCATACGAAATAAAAGCCACCCGCTATGCGGCTGAGCAAAAAAAGTTTTACAGTTGAATCACCTTTCCAATTATAATGGTGGTGTTCAAGCTACGTTTAGAAAAGGAAAGGTGATAAGCATGGCCAAAAAGTATAATTCATTAGCCCATACACGTAGAGGCGGGGTTCGATTCGTCGAAATACGTGAAAATCCTTTATTTTAGGTACTTTTTGAATCATTTTGTATTTACGGATAAGAGTGTGAATTATAGAAATAAAGAGCTTAAAAAGAATGTAGAGGTCTCAGTAGTAGCTGATATAGAGTGTGTTGATACAATTTAATATGGATTGTTTAGTACCGGATAAATCACTTATTATGTTTTCTATCTCACATACATAAGATAACATATTCAGCTATTGTATTGAATTAGAAAATGAAAGCATCCTGAAGATTGCGTTAATCGTATAGAGCAAGAAAATAAACAAGGCCGGCACGTAATTTGTACCGGCTTCTTTAAGGAAGAGGAGAAGGGAGGTGAAGTCTTACTGACTTCATGTTTAGTATAGGGCATGCTCATATTTTTATGCAGAATGAACGAAACTATACCTCTTAACAGGCGACAAAGTGTTTACATCACCTTGTATTTATACTATCTCTTATATGTGACATTACAAATTATGGAGGAGGAAATAAGAATTACAAAGAACCGCTGGACGAGCGGGGATAGCTTGCTTATGCTTAGGACGTTGTTTTATCGAACAAGAAGCTCCCACTTCTATGCTAGTCATAGCATAAATGGTGAGAGTACGTCACCTGTTGATCTATTATTTATTATTCAGACTTATTAAAATCATTGACTTCCCCTTTGAATTCGGCTAATATAAGATTGTATCGTAAAATAGACGAAGGAGTGATGGCGATGTACATAAAACGTCATATGGAAGAAATTGTGAAAGAGTGTATAGAGCAGTTTCCGGTATTACTAGTAACTGGACCGAGACAGGTCGGTAAAACTACAATGTTAACAAAAATATGTGATAATTACACCTATTGTACGTTAGATGATCCCCTGCTTTTAAGAGAAGCAGTAGAAGAAACGAATCTGTTTTTGATGAATAATGAGCCGCCTTTGCTAATAGATGAAGTACAGTATGCACCTGAAATATTCCGATATATAAAAATGAATGTGGATAAAAATAAAAGAAAGGGCGCATTTGTGTTGACTGGTTCTCAGGCTTTTCAGCTAATGAAAGGAGTCAGTGAGACGTTAGCAGGCAGAATGGCGGTTATTGAAATGCAGGGACTGTCACTAAGAGAAATATTTGGTGTTTATTTTCATAAGGAGTTTATTCCAACAACGGAGTATATCCAAGAGCGAAAGGAATTTATCAAAGCTTATGATCATATATGGGATATCATGCATCGTGGAACGATGCCTGCATTGATTGATAAAGCTATCAGCTGGGAAAGATATTATTCATCTTATGTGAAAACATATATTGAAAAAGATGTGAGACAGTTAGTAAATATAGCTGATGAACTGAAATTCATGAAGTTTCTTACAGCTTTAGCTGCAAGATGCGGTGAATTGCTTAATTTTAATGCGATTGCAAATGAAGTTGAAATCAGTATTGATACGGTGAAACGGTGGATTTCAATATTACAGACATCCGGTATTATTTTTTTGCTGGAGCCTTATTCTAATAATATATTAAAGAGAGTGGTGAAATCACCTAAAATTTATTTTCATGATACCGGTTTAATATGTTATTTGACAAGGTGGACAACTCCTGAAGTATTGAAAAATGGTGCAAAAGCCGGAAATATATTCGAGAACTTTGTTGTTTCTGAAATTATGAAAACGCATTTGAATGCTGGTAAAACGATATCATCTATATATTATTATAGAGATAAGGACAAAAAAGAAATTGATCTTATTATTGAAAAAGATGGCGTTTTATATCCGATTGAAATAAAGATGAGTGCAAATCCAACAAAGGGAATGGCTAAAAATTTCTCGGTTCTTCACAATATTCCGGATAAAAAAATAGGTATCGGGTGTATCCTTTGTCAATATGACAGTAAGCTTTATCTCAGTGAAAATCTTATCTCTCTTCCAATTACTTATATCTGATACAGAGCACTTCTACTGTGGAGGAAATGATTGCATAAGAATCATTCCCTGCAGCAAGCTTATAGGAATATCAGAATTACAAATGGTCTTGATGTGTATGAAATCTTATGTCTATTGCTAAAATCGACAGAAAACGACATATCGTGTGACAGTTTATAATCAAATGAATTACGTTGTTACCCTTGAAAAAGAAAGATGCCTAGACAGTAATTGCGCCATAGGCTATATCTCGTGGTCTTTTTTTGTTTTTCTGCTTACAGTATCTTATCATCGATCTTCTGTACATCATACTCTTGTAGAAACCGCCAATTGGTTACACCCGGGATATTCTTTTCATACTGACCAAGGATCAAAATCAATCCATCGTTTGCCTGACAAAAATAACTACAGACGATAAAGTCATCATCGTTTGTATTCTTGATTTAGATGCATGCACTACTGCGTTGATCGGAACGCTAAATACTTCGATAAAGCAGCTGATATGCAGCCTTCACCATCATACTGCTGAAGCAGCTCTTTTCTTTTCATCAAAGGCAACTGTATGACCATCTCATCACCAACAGGGAGTATACTTAAGGCAACGAAGCTGACAGGCGCCTGTCTGGCAGTGATACGGATTTTAAATGAATCCTTCATAACAAGCACTTTTGTATTCTGTGGAAGTCATGAATGCAGCTTTTGAACAAACGAGCTCTCCATTCAGAATACATTTTTTAGTTACACATGTTTGAATGTCAATCAGCTTGCGGATACAATGCCAGAAATGCCTTATCACGCTTGTTTCTTTAATCTGTGCCCTGATCAGCACGGGAGCTATATGTTTCTCGCGAAACAGGGCTTTTTGTTTCTGCATACGATAAGAATAATCGAATCATAAGCTTTTAAACAATAGCTGATCCATATGCGTGGATATTCCAGTCTTTTCCTCAACCAGCGCATGTAGGTATCCAGGTCGATGGAGCCAGCATTCAATTCCGCTATCTTTGCACATATTTCAGCCAGCAGATATTCGATATCCTCCTGCCTGATCTGTTCATCATACAGTACCTCTGTGATTGTGGAGAGATAGATCCTGCTTGCAGTTTGCACCGCCTTTTTTCTATCTGCCTACGCAAATATTCATCCCTTTTGCTTATGTTCACACTTCTTTCTTATACTAAGTATATTATGTGTTAAAAAGGATATACAGCAGTTATCAGTAAAAGTCAAATATTACATGCTGAAATCAATTACGTCCTTCTGTATAATAAAAAACGGTGATAAAATGAAATACATGAGAAAGGTGATTTTACAGGAGAAATTGAGACAGATACGGCATTGTCCAGTAACCTGTTTCTATGCTCCAAGGGGGAGTGGGAAGACGAAGCAAATCAAAGGCTATCTAAAAGCCAATCGAGTGCGGAGAAAATGGATCGATCTATTACAGTATCCCCTTTATGATGAAGAAAAGGTAGCTGAGCTAAAGGAGTTATGCAGGCAGCTCGATCCAAATGTAATCCTGATCCTGGAGCATTATACACAAGCGTATAAAGCGATTGTCCAGGAATTGGTCACAGAAAAAAGGCAGCTTGTATTGTTGATCAGTGATGAAATGCAGGACAGCTTTCATAAAAACTGGAATTATATCGATTTGCATGACATCTCCTTATCCAAACAAGAGCTATCAGCGGTTTGTGAAGAAAATGAAATCAAACTAACACAAAGCGATCTTGAGCTGATTTACAATGCAACATTTGGTTGGATACCGGCTGTTGAGGCTTATCTGAATTACTATCAGCATCATCAGGAAATCATGGAAACAGAGCATCTGTATGCAGTCGTGAAGAATATTTATCAGCATATATCAAAGCGCCTGAAAAAGCTGTTGCCGGTATTATCCCTGTGCAATTCGTTCACCAGAGAGCTGTGCCTGGATATGGTGGCATCCGCTTCTATAATAAAGGAGCTGGATAAGCTGGCGGAACACGGCTGGCTGATTCGTAAAACAATCAATCAGCAGTATGAAGTGGCGGACGCTTTACGGTATTTTCTAAAACAAAAGCTGCAGGATCAACAAGCGGATATCCGACAGCTGCACATCACATTTGCAAAGTGGTTTGAACAACACCATCAGATTATTGCGGCATTATACCATTATGATCAGGCAATGGAATATGAGGAGGTACTGCGGATTCTGGAAGACAGACGAAGCGTTACCTATGTCGATGTATCCAGCAGGCTGCTTTCCAAAATTTATGCACATATCCCAAAGGATGCCCTACGGGAATCGCCATACGCCTATCTGCGTGTTATCAATGACACTCTGACGTCCCTGAATGTCCGTCTGGGGCTGGAAATGCTGGAGGACTATGAACAGCGTATCCCATCCTATACGGTTCCACAGGACAGGCTGAACGGGGAGCTGCAGCTGATCTACGGCTATACACACATCAATAATATTTACAAAATGAATGCCTGCTTCAAAAAGGCACATGCGTATTTCCATGGAGAAATCTCCAGAATATCCAATTACGGTATGAATGTGACGCTGGGCTCTCCGCACACGATGCATATCTATCACAGAGCACCTGGAGATCTGGACCATCTAGTCTCCTATATCAAAGAGGAGCTGCAGTATTATCTGGACATCACAGGGAATCTGAATGCCGGATTTATCGAACAGGCAAAGGCAGAACAGTATCTGGAGACAGGAAGCTTTGGTCAGGCCATACAGAAGGCATGGGAGGCATACTATGTTGCCCAGACCCATCAACAGGAATCCATTATGATCTGTTCCCTGTTCACGATTCTAAGAGCAGCCTCCATGACACATGATGCGGAAACCGTACAGATGGTGAAGAAGCAGCTTCTTCAGATGCTGGAGCACAACGAAAACATCTACCAGAAATCCGCCATCCACAGTGCACTCGGGTATCACGATGCAATAAATAGAAATACAGAGGAAGCAGAATTCCATCTGCGGCGAATGGAAGATTGTACGATTGTCGACACCAATTACATCACCTATATCGTAAAGGGAATCGTGTTATTGTATCAGAATGAATATGAAAAGCTGAAATCCATTGCGGCGATCATGATGAGCTTCTATCAGCACGAACCACATGTGTTTGGAGAAATCTATGCACATATCTTTGAGGCTATCTGTTATTATAAGCAAAATAAAATAGAAATCGCAAAGCAGAAATTTCAAAAAGCTGTCGATATGAGTAGACCGGATGTTATAGTCTTACCTTTTCTGGAACTGTATGGGGGAATCGAGCCGCTGATGATTGCAATACAGAAGGATGAGCATATACAAACCATTCTTCAGCGCTACAAGAAAACCGACCATGGCTTGACTACGTATAAGCAGATTCTGACACAAAAGGAGCTGGAGGTCGCAAGACTGCTGGCAAAGGGCTATGCGAGAAAGGATATTGCCTGTATGCTACATGTGAGTGAGGAAACCATCAATACACATGCGAAAAGGACCTTCAGTAAACTGAAAATACATAGTAAAAGCGATCTGCTGGACCTCTATGTAAATGATAAGATTTAAAGAAAAAGTTGATAACCTGCGTAAAAAATCACCATTTTCTGGGGACGCGAGAAAATAAAATTTCTGATAAGATACATATGAACAAACAAACACTGCAGTGTTAACGTTCATATGTTTTTTTGTCAAAAAGGGCATAAAAAAAGTAGCATGTACGCTACCGGATTTGTTTCCTACAGTAGGTAACTGTAGGATATTTGATTCAATTTATTTATACCACTTAAATTGTCTTTTGTAAACATTTTCCAGTCATATTTCTGTCATTTGTTCATAATATGACGATTTTGTGACAGGAAATGCTACAATCCTTAATTATGAAAGGTTATTTGAATGTAAAATTGGAAATATTTAACAAAAAAGAAGGTCTTAAAATATACGATGATGAAAGGAGTAAATTCCAATGAGAAAATATACGATTGATCCGGAGAAGCTGGAAGCCTTCAAAGAACATAAGAAAACATATAAGAAGACACCGACACTGTCAAACTGGCTCAATGACTGGTTAAAGCACTGTATCAAGCCACACTGTAAGCCTTCCACCTATACCAATTACTCTTCATATATCCATAAACATATTATTCCTATACTTGGAGGGTATCTTTTGACGGAGCTGGAACCAGTCATGATTCAGTATTTTATCAAGGATCAGCTGGATAACGGAAGAATCAACGGAAAGGGCGGTTTATCAGCGAAAACAGTAGAGGAATACCGCAATATGCTGAATCTGGCATTGAATAAAGCTGTGGAGGATGGATACATGTCCTCAAATCCATGCCAGTTTGTACAGGTTTCCAGAGAACGTGCAGAGGAAGTCCGTACCTTAAGCATAGAGGAACAGGAACTAATACAGGAAAACGTTATTTTCAAATGGAAAACAGCCTCAGATGTCGCTATCCTGGTCGCAATGCACAGCGGTATGCGTATCGGAGAGGTTGCCGGTCTACAAATCAGGGATATCGATCTGAAGCGCAGACTGATCTATGTGAAGCGCTCTTTGAACCGCTTTAAGGATGATGATGGTAAATACAGTCTGCGTTATGGTACGCCGAAAAGCGGATGCGGCCGCTGTGTCCCAATGAACGATGACTTACATGCTGTATTATCTGTTTATATGGAGAGCATGCCATCTATATATAAGAAAACAGAAGCGCCATTGTTCACGAATAAGTCAGAAAAAGCGATGGAACCAAGGCTCATCAGCTATCATTTCCATAAACTTATGAAGAAATTGGATATCGAGGATGTGCATTTCCATTGTCTGCGGCATACCTTTGCGACCAGAGCGCTGGAAGCAGATATGAACATCAAGGTATGTAGTACGATTCTGGGACATGCCTCTACCCAGATTACAACGGATATCTATACACATGTCACACCACCGCAGATGGCTAGAGAAATGAAAAAAATGAACATACATAGATTAAAAGAAAACTACGCATGAACACCGGTTTATCCTACAGTTACCTACTGTAGGTGAAAGAATGATAGCACAAAGCTTCTATATTTGTCTACTATTTCAGTAGGATTTATTGGAGGAAATTCATGGGAGAAAACGGGAAGAAGGATCTGCTGGTAACACAGAAAGCCAAGGAACTGTGTGATTATGTGTTCTTGATATCCGAACGGATGCCGAAAAAAACAAGATTCACATTGACCGTGCGTTTACAAAACCTTGCTCTGGATGTCATGTCACATATCTACACCGCAAATGAAGTGTTCATACGGCATGACAGAGATAGGGAACGGATCGAGGAACGGATGTATTATCAGAGGAAAGCAGGCACGAGCTTGAAGCTGGTCGGTTATGTGGCACATATTGCATTACGGCAGAATGCCATCCTACCAAAACAGTTTGAAAAGCTCTCACAGATGATTTATGTATGCGGCAATATACTGGGAGGCTGGATACAATCAGATGTCAGTCGCTTACGTGCCATCGTCAGAAAAATAAGGGGGTACGGTAGCTCGGCGTTAGACAGAGGCAAAGCCGCGCCACCATCCGCCCAACGTCACCAACGCTGCATATCACATAGCCAGATGTATATCGTAGGTACGGTATGCCAGAGCACGATAGCAGATTTTCTGGTCCGGCCCATACAAGCGGGCGAATAAAGTCCTATCATGGACTGGACTTACAGCTATTTCAGTACATATTTTCTTGAAAGAGGGAGGTAGGATACGGATGATAACGACTGCATATGAGGAGATCACAGATTTTCAGACAATCTATGAAACTTATGAGAAATGCAGAAAAAAGAAACGGCCGACGTATGGACAGATCCGCTTTGAAATGAATCTGTCCAGTGAGCTGGTCAAACTGCAGAACAGCCTGAAGGATCATACCTATCGCATGAGCAATGTCAGAAAATTCCTCATCAAGGAACCAAAACCCCGTTGGATCACCGTATTACCATTCCAAGACAAGATCGTACAGAAGCTGTTGAGTGCGAATATCTTTCAACCCTACCTGGAAACACACAGTATTTATGATTCAGCCGCATGTCAGAAAGGCAAAGGTGTCACCTTTGCAATTTCGCGACTGACAAAACACTTAAGAAACTATTATAAAGAACACGGAAACAAAGGGTATTTCCTGAAAGCCGATATCAAAAACTTTTATCCAAGCATCACGGTACAGAATGTCAAAGACACCTGGCTTCCACAGATCGAAGATGAGAACCTGGCAAAACTGATTCAGCAGCTCCTGGACAGTCATCCAAAAGGCGTAGCCATGGGGAATCAGTTATCCACAATCTTTGCCGTCTTTTACCTTGATCCAATCGATCGATTCATCAAGGAAGAATACCGTCTAAAATATTACACCCGCTATGTCGATGACTTCATCTGCATTGCAGAGACAAAGCAGGAACTACATAATTTACTGATGCTGATGCAGCCAATCCTACAAAGGCTGAATCTTGAATTCAATGAAAAGAAAACGATGATCATCCCAATGAAAAATGGAGTGGATTACGTTGGATGGCATTTTTATTTGAATGAGAATGGCAGAGTTATCAGACGAATGCGAAAAGCAAGTAAGATTAAAATGAAGCGCAAATTGAAAGACTTAACTTGGAAAGTACAGCATGGAATCATAAGCCAGCGTGATTGGATACTCGGCACCAAAGGACTTGAATCACATTTGGCTCTACAAAAAGCACGAGAGTAAAATGAGTAGAACGGACAGCGACAAGGAACAGTGAAGCGGAGGTAGATGATATGAAAAAAATGAAACCACAAAGACTAACGAGGGGACTAATGCTCCTGATGATAGGACTACTTGCGTTCCCGACAAGCTCTTTCCAAGAGATAGCGATTGATAGAAGTACGATAGAAGCACAATCGACAAGGTACAGCAGTAACCAAGCTACGACCCGCGGAAGGATTTCAGACTTGACAGTGGAAGAAGGTACTATCGCATACCTGACGCCGGAGATTAGTGTGCTGTGGCTACAATCCGGGACTGGCGCTACTGTTATGAGAACATCGAACGTACTACCAACGGGTACCTTTGCACAATGCGACAACGGAATGCAGGCCCTCAAGGAAAAACTGCCGAACGGGTTAGTGGAGAAAATGGAAATACGAACACCTACAGCTCAGGAGTTCGCAATACTGGGGAAGGCAGGTTTCGCAAGTGTTGAGAATGTCTGGGGTACACCGATAACGGCCAACCAACGTGAACAATGGAAAGGAGGGGGAAAAGTAAGTCCACCGAGCAGGACGGAAAGCAGACCGAAGGACCAAAACACTTGTGAAAACGCAGCCAAAACCGAGAACGCAGGGTGGGAGGTAGCGAAGCGCACGGTAACCAACAGCAAAACATTCAGCGTAATTACGGGATATCCAAACCCCCGCATAGTACAGCAGACTATTCCAAAATGGGATTCAAGGTACGACTGCGGTAACGGAGTCTCAGCCAACCAGATCACGTCTTTCTTTGAGGGGAAGGGACTTAAGTGCCGCGGGGGAGTCGACTACACCCAGTGTAAGGGCCTACAGATTACTATGCAATGCCGCGCGCCGGCCGGCGGATATCAAATCGGAGACGTAGATCGCGCATGGGCGTCTCACACAGTCGTTACAAATCGGCTAGACGGCTATAAATACGTGAAGGATGTATCCGGGGATCCACTTGTCACCCCAGTGACGAAAAAGTGCGAGACCACTTTTTCAGCTGATACAGCCACCATCCGCCCAATAGTGACCATAAATCGAGGATCAATAATCTTTGCATCGTCAAGTAGTACTGGTGTGCGGACCGCATCTAGCACACTGGAACCAATGAATGGACGGTTTACGACAAATTTACAATCTAGTGAGTCGGGTGGTTATAAATTCATCGTGGAAAATTCAGCGATGAAGGTTTCAGATGTTCAAACAAAAGAAGGCGATACCTCAGTCTATAAACAGATAGGCAACAAGATTGCAATAAAAAAAGGCACGAAATCCTTAACACTGAACGTAGGGGCTACCGGTTCAGGGGCAGCGGCACCGAATGGTGTATCTGCACTTTCTACAAGCAAAACTGGAGAAGAAATGTTTGGTACACTTGCATCTATAAGTGGTGCAGGAAACAATGAAGTTACCATTGATTTAGAGAATCTGATGGATGTTGAAACTGGAGGATCAAAAAAGACAATAAGTTTATATGCTGAACAACAAAATGGACCTCAGAACACAGACTATATATCTGCACCGTATGATATCGAAGTATTTGTTGTTGACGGTGAGCAGGAATTGGCTTTAAAGAAAGATACAGTAATGAATGGCTATGAATATGGTACTGATTTTACTGTAACTGCCATAGTTAATGAAGATAAAGAAAATAGAAAATTTGATGCTGAAAAAGAAATGGTCGCAACGATTGCGGAAGGGTATGAAGAATTCGCAACTGTAAAGTCTTCTACTTGGAATGCAACAACTGGAGAAACAACGATTGTAATACATCCATTAAAAAGCGGTAAGGTAAAATTGAATCTGCACAAAGATGAAAACTGGGACAAGGGTTTTATCGTTTCCAGTGGAGATGTCAAAACTGCGGAAATAGACATCGGAAAACGTAATGTAACCTTACAGCCTAAAAAGCAAACACAGGTAAAAAATGAGTTGTTTGTAGACCCTGTGATCGAAAGTCATTATCCAGGGGATGCAGCGAAACCAGGTCTGGTAAATGATGATGCATTACCAGAGAGTATCACGGTAAAAACAACGAATAGTGCTACGAGCACTGTAGAGGATATACCATCAAGGACGCTGTCAGGTAATAAACGTTTCACTACGATAGGAATATGGACACAGAGTGTTGATTTTGAGGAATATAACAAAAATAAAACACTGGACGAAAAGTATGTATTTACCGGCGCAGAAAATGATTATGAGGTAAAGGATGCATTTACTCCAGATGATACGTATATTGATATAAGCCCTGTGTGTAAATATAAGGATGATGATAAGGATTGCTGGAACAGCGGTACCGTAACTGTCAAGCCAAGTGAGAAAGCGAAGGCGGAAGGCTATGACCTGATTAAGAATACAACAAAAGCAGAGGATCAGATAGAAACCAATGAAGATAATTTTGCTTCAGAATTTACAATCACAGGCCCTGCAAGGACAGCAATCGAAGATATTAAATATAATTTAAAAAATTCCACCAAGAATTCACTTACCAATCAGGACACGATAGATAGATCGATTCGTATCGATGAAACAGAACCTGCAAAAATCAATGCGAAGGGTGAAAAGGTAGAGACACCAAGTGTGACCGCTTTATTATCCTTGGCAGAAGCTGCTATTAAAGAGTCTGTGGAAGCTGCAGGAGGAGATGCAGGCGGTATCCGATTCGATTCCTCACCAATACAGCTTACGATCAGTGCAGAGGATGAACAATCCGGTATCCGCTTTGTAAAAGCATATCAGGAGGATGGTACGGGGGCAGTAGGTTCAGAAATAGCACTTACTGAGAAAACGGCAGAGAATTTGGAAAATGAAGCTGTACCAGGATCTGATAACAGTATCGATAGTAAGAAAACCTATAAGAAGAAAGTATATACGGCTTTACTGCCGACTTCATATAAGGGAAAAGTCAAAATCGTGGCTACAAACAATGCAGGTTTGGAATCTTACAAAACAACTAATTTTATTGTTCATGAAACAGCAGATGAAGCTGATATGGTCGTTGAAGCTGGAGCATCGGCAGTTAAAAATGCTGATGGTACCTATCAACCGGGGTTATCGGATGGTGCCGATAGAACCAATGTAAAATGGCCGTTAAAGATACAGGCGCCAAAAAGTGGTATTAAATCAATCAAATACTATATCACAGATGAGAGCAATTTAGTAAATTGGAAAGGTTCAAGTATAAGTCCAATTGATGTAACGAGTGAGTATAAAATCAAAACGCTTAGTGAGAACCTGAATTGGGATAATGTGAACGATAATCTTTTAGATACTGAGGAGCATGATGAAGCAGTAGTCCCTTTAAAAGAGGCGATTGCTGAGGCACAAAAAGCCGGAAAAACGATCCTTCATGTTCATGCAAAACTGGAAAGTAATGCAGGAAATATAAAAGAAGAAGTATACTCTATTAAAGTCATGAGCCAGGGAATTGAATTCAATCAGGATATACAGGATGCAAATGTTGCCGGACCAGATGAAACTATCATGGTAGAGGCTATTTATGGTACGCCAATCGATATCACAGCACAAATGGTGGATGCTTCTGAGAACTGGGCCGCAACAGGTGATTTCACCTTTGAAATGAGCGATGCTGATAAGAAATTCGTGAAGTTGTCTGATACAACGCAGGAAGCATTTCAAACAAGCAAGAATACGACAGGCACAGATAAAGGGAAAGCTACGCTGACACTGACACCCCTGACAGGAAATGATCAGGAGGTCACTTTGAAAGTGAAAAAAGCGGGCGATGCCGAATATATGGAATCGAACGAGCTGACATTGAAAATCAAATTAAAGAGTAAGAAGATCGATATCACCGCAGATTCTGCTACTACTTATGACGTAAGGACGGGTGAAAAACATCCAACACTTACATGGGAAATTACAGACAGAGATTCAACAAGCGACGGTCTTGTAAAAGATCCTACAGCTGGAATCGATGATACAACAGATGCGAAAAAAGTCGATTTCTTATTAAAGGCAACAACCTGTGTCGATGGTGCTACCTGTGGTATCGATGATTTGACATCCTATACACAGGATTCACAGCGTATCAATGAGACTGGGGAATGGAAGCTGGTATTTACGTATAATAAGGACAATACGAGCGGAACTTCAAAGGAAGCAGAATTCAATAGGAAATATGATATCAAGTTTATCGATGCAAAAGATTCTGTTAATGGTTCTGATAAGAAACTGATTGTTACGCAAGACAGTGTTTTAGAAAGCTGGTATACGATTACACCTGACCCAGAAACTGATGTCGCCAGTGATAAAGATGCGTGGAATAAAAGCGAAGTAAAAATTGAACCAACAAGCAATGCGATTACTGGTTCAGCTGATACCAAGGATTTAAGAACATACGACACAGTAACCAATGATGTCAAAATCAAGGCAAGTAAGTCTGATAAGCCGGAAGATTGGGGATGGGATTCATCCTTTACACGAACGAAAAATGACGGAGCGGATGCTAAGGAATATGAAATGCGATTCCGTGATTCTAAAACAGGTGCATTTACGAATGTCATAAAAGCAAAACGTACAGTGCGTGTGGATGAGGACGATCCTTCAACGATCAATTTCAAAACTGAAGCAGTACAGAATGTATCTCCTGCAGTTTCACTTATGGCTGATATAGTAGATGCTTTAGGTGGAGATGCAACAGGTATCCGTTTTGCGAATCAGAAAATAAAGCTGACGATCGATGCAGAGGATACGAGATCTGGTATTCGTGAAGTAAAGGCTTATAAGGTAAATGCAGACGGTTCTCAGGGGACTGAGATTGTGCTGAATTATCAGGATAGTGAGAGTACAAAGAATACAGCTGTAGATGCTCCAACAGATGGAACCGAAACGTATTCCAATAAGGTATATACAGCTGAATTGGACGATTCCTTCAATAGTAAGATTTTAATCGTTGCGATGGATAATGCTGGTAATAAGGCAAAGAAGACCACGAATAGAATCGTATTGGAAAAGAGTTCTGAAAAAGGAATGTTGCTTGAAGCAGGAGCAGGAGCTCCGAAAGATGATGCAAATGAATTTATCGTAGGCAATTCCTATGTGAATGGGAATACGGAGACATTATGGCCATTAAAGGTACAGGCTGAGCATAGTGGTATAAAAAAGATCACCTATTACATTACCGATACAGAGGGAAATGAATTGAGTGGAAAGGCTGATGCTCAGTTAAATGTTACAGGCACAGGTGAAGGTACGTTTGGTATAACAGAGCTGCCAAATACAGTAGATTGGGAAAAGGCTGATGATGCATCTCTTGTGACAGAGGTAAAGGAAAAGGGCGTCGTATCATTAAAAGAGGCAGTTCAGAAGATGAAAGGGAAAGCTAATGCAGTCATTCAAGTGCATGCAAAGCTGGAAAGCAATGCAGGAAATATCTTGGAAGAGGTTTTCTCTATCCACATCGATAATCAGCAGATCGATTGGAGTGATGATGTAAAGAATAAGGGTACAATAATAGATGATGTACTAACATTGGAAGCTACATATGGTACACCGATCGATATCAGTGCAGAAATGATTCAGGACTCCAAGGGCTGGGCTTCTGACAGTGATTTTGTATTCAAACTAGCAGATGGTGACGATGCTTACGCACATCTCTCAAGTGTAACACATAGTGGGCTTTCAACTACAGGAAACCCTACAACGACTGCGAATGGAAAAGGTAAAATCACGCTGACACCACTTACAGGTAACGATAAAGAAGTAACTCTTAAAGTGAAGAAAGCTTCAAATGACACTTACGTGGAATCTAATGAAATCACATTAAAGGTGAAGCTGAAGAGTAAGAAGATCGATATCACGGCCGATCCGGTAACCACCTATGATGTAAAGACTGGTGAAAAACATCCGAAGCTGACCTGGAAGATCACAGACAGAGATCAGGAAACAGGCGGTCTTGTGAAAGATACAGATGCGGCAATCGATGACAAGGAAGTCGATTATCTATTAAAGGCGACGACCTGCGCAACAGGTGCAACCTGTGGTATCGATGACCTGACGTTCTATACACAGGATAGCGATCGTATCAATAAAACAGGAGAATGGAATCTGGAATTCAAGTATGACAAGACAGTCGTAGATGGAGATAGTGCAGAAGCAGTATTCAACAGGAAATACGCTATCAATTTCATAGATTCCAAAACAGCAGATAAAGGTGCTGATAAGACACTGAAGGTTACTCAGGACAGCTTCACAGAAGACTGGTATACGATAACACCGGATCCGGAAAACAAGGTGAAGACGGATACGGACGCATGGAATAAAAGCACTGTGACAGTCAAACCGACGAATGACGCAAAAACTGGAACAGACAATGTGAGAACCTATAGTACGATCACCAATGATGTAGAAGAGGCGAAGGGAACTGCCACTGATTCTACGAGCTGGGGCTGGACAACAGAGTTCACGCATGATAAAGATGAAGATACAAGTGCGAAGAAATATGCACTGCGCTTCCGTGATCCAGTGACCGGAGCCTTTACAGATACTGCGGATGCGAAACGTACCGTACGTGTGGATGAGGATGCTCCATCCGATATCAATTTCAAAACAAAGGTAGTTGATGATGCTTCACCTGCTATTAGTCTTATGGCAGATATCGTGGAAGCAGTCGGTGGTGATGCCGATGGTATCCGTTTTGCGAACAAGGTGACAGAGCTGACGATCGATGCCAGTGATCCAAGGTCTGGTATTCGTGAAGTCAAGGCCTATAAAGTGAATGCAGACGGAAGTCAGGGCGAGGAGATAGTTCTCACCTATAAACAGGATCAAAGTACGGTCAATGCAGGCATTACAGGTCCGGGAAGTACAGCAGATGGAAGCAGTACATATTCCAAGAAGGTCTATACCGCAGAGCTGGGAAGTGCCTTCAACAGTAAGGTGCTGATCATCGCAACGGATAACGCAGACAATGAAGCAAAGAAGACGACGAATACGATCGTCATTGAGAAAAGTGATGCGACAGAGATGGTACTGGAAGCAGGTGCTGCTGCACCAAAGACCGGAACAAATTACACGGTGAACAATGCGTATGTAAATGGAACAACGGAAACGCTGTGGCCGATGAAGATCAAGGCACCACACAGCGGCATTAAGAAGATCACCTATTACATAACAGATACAAAAGGTACTGCACTGGATGGAACAGCAGCTGCACCGATCGATGTGACAGGCACTGGAAAATATGGAATCGATGTACTTCCGAATACGGTGGCCTGGGAAACAGCTGAGGATAAGGCACTGGATATCGTGGAACATGATAAAGGGGTCGTTTCTCTGAAGTCTGCATACAATCAGATGAAAGGGAAAGATGATGCCGTCATTCAGGTTCATGCAAGGCTGGAAAGCAATGCAGGTAATGTGAAAGAAGAGACATTCGCAATTCATTTCAATAACCAACAGATCACATGGAGTGATGCGGTGAAAGCATTGGACACAGATACAAGTGATGATGCCATAACACTGGAAGCAACGTATGGAACACCGATCGATATCAGTGCGGAGATGATACAGGCATCCACCGGATGGTCAGCGACAAGCAATTTTGTATATGCGCTGGCAGATGGTGATGATGCGTACGCAAACATTGAAGTACATGGTACGACACATAGTGATATGACCACAACAGGCAATCCGGATGGAACCGCAAAAGGAAAAGCAGGCATCACGTTGATACCACTGACAGGGAACGATACTATTGTAACTCTGAAGGTGAAGAAGGAAAGCGATGATGAGTATGCGGAATCCAATGAACTTACACTAACGGTCAAGCTGAAGAGTAAGAAGATCGATATCACGGCAGATCCGGTAACCACCTATGATGTAAAGACTGGTGAAAAACATCCGAAGCTGACCTGGAAGATCACAGACAGAGATCAGGAAACAGGCGGTCTTGTGAAAGATACAGATGTGGCAATCGATGATAAAGAGGTCGATTATCTATTAAAGGCGACGACCTGCGCAACAGGTGCAACCTGTGGTATCGATGATCTGACGTCCTATACACAGGATAGCGATCGTATCAATAAAACAGGAGAATGGAAGCTGGAATTCAAGTATGACAAGACAGTCGTAGATGGAGATAGTGCAGAAGCAGTATTCAACAGGAAATACGATATCAATTTCATAGATTCCAAAACAGCAGATAAAGGTGCTGATAAGATACTGAAGGTCACTCAGGACAGCTTCACAGAAGACTGGTATACGATAACACCGGATTTGGAAAATCTGGTGAAAAAAGATAGTGAAGCATGGAATGGCAGTACAGTCACTATGAAACCCACAGATAAAGCTACAACAGGGAGTGCTGAAGCAAATAATGTGAGAACCTATAGCAAAATTATCAATACTGATGTAGAGAAAAAGGGAAATGCGGATAAACCAGAAACATGGGACTGGACGGATGACTTCACACATGATAAGGATGCCGGAACAAGTCCGAAGAAGTATGAATTGCGCTTCCGTGATCCAGTGACCGGAGCCTTTACAGGTTCAGCAAATGCCAAGAGATCCGTGCGTGTGGATGAGAGTGCACCTGTAAAGCCGTTTATCAGTGTAAATGATAGCAATATACCAGCTTCAATTCCGGATGCTGGATCAGTACAGGGGAAACGCTTCTCTAAGGATGGACTGAATATCACAACGAGTGTCGTTGATGAGGAGAGTGGAATCCGTTCCTTAACCATATATAAAGTTGATAAGGATGGAAATACTACAGAAATAACAGATGCTACGCTAAGTGATGAAAATAGTACTGTACCGGGTGTTGAGGAAGGTACCTTTGCAGTTAAGAAGAAAACAGCTACATTCCTGATAAATGATGAATTCAAGGGAAGTATTCGCATTGTGGCAGTGAATAATGCTGGTAAGACAACGACACTGGAAACGATGCAGCTCATCAATGAACCAAGTGATAAGCCAAAAATAACAGTAGTAAAAGATGAAACGGAGACAGAGAAAGTGCCGGAAAAGATTACACGTGAGAATTACGATAAGACGTATATCTATCCTATGAAGATTGAAGCACCGGTATCCGGTATTAAACAGATTACATATACCATGCAGGTAGATGATTGTGAGGAGACCGTGACAACATTGTTAAAAAACACGGGCGATATCACAACACCGTTGGGGGTTGAAAGCATCGACAATCAGGCGGTCATCAAGGGTACTACAGAAAAAACACCAATCTATACTCTGGATAAGGATGCTGTAAATTATGATACCTATTTCCCAATTCAGGCATATATCGATGAAATGGTAGATAACAAGGTAGAAGTCGGTACGATCAGAATCAAGATGGAAGTTGAAAGTAATGCTGGAAATAAGGTGACCCAGGAATTTGAACTGCCTGTTGATCTGCTGCTGAATGATGCTGCTTCCTATATCATCACACCGAAACGGATACAGTTAAAAAATACAGTAGACGGGAAAGAAGCTGTAGGTAGTGACAAGTTGGAACTGATCACCGTGAAAGAGGAAGATAAGCCTGCAGGTCAGGATATCACGCAGTATTTCAATGTGTATACACCACATGAGATCACATTGAACAATGCAGAATCAAAGACTGGAGAGACCTATGTCGTATCGGTATTTGACGAAGCTGGTAAGAAACTGACAAGTGACAAAAACCTTCTGGCATCACTTATCTATGATGCGAAGACAGAAGCAGGTTTCACATTGAAGACACCGATAGTTACGAATCCTGAAAAGGAGAAGTATAGAGGTGAATATGACGGACTGATGACCTATACCGTGAAATATGGAAAGAAAGATGAAGGTAAGCAGCCATGAGAAGGAGATTATGGGTGCTGCCTCTGATGTATCTCATGGTCATGATGTCTTTGGGAACGATCCATGCGGGTGAGGCAAGCAGTGAAGCAGAGGTCGGCTTCGATGTGAACGAAGACAGTGTCTATCGCTTGAATGTACAGGTGATCGGAAGAGGTGTCGTTCGGGACGGAAGACAGTATATCCGAACAAGCCTGACCTATGAGACGGCGCCCGGGGTCGTCAAGGAATTTATATTGGAGCCGGAAGAAGGCTACCGGGTAAAACAGGTCAGCTATGAGAGATTACAGGCTGACATGCATGAACTTTCAACAGACAGTCCGTCTATGGATGATGCGGCAACACCGGCAATGGCAATGGCGCTAGCAGAGGATGAGGATGTGTTGCTGGCGCGATATGCCGGTCCACTGCCTGAGAACATCATCGATGTTACGGATCAGCTGGTCGACAACAAGATAGAGATACAGACGGAAAGTGTGGATACGAAGCTTATCGTGGTATATGAAGAGGTACCAGGTAAGGATGGAAATCTGGCTGGTGCTGTGGGGGACGACGGAAACAGTGGAAATGATGTCGTTGATACCGCAGACCATACGGATACCGTACCATATCTGATCCTGATGCTGGCCGCCATGCTGATCATGGCAGAGCGAAAGCGTAGATTGTCTGAGGAAGAATATAACAAACAGGAGGAAATGAAAATGAAAAAGACACGAGTTTTTACCGCAACGATGGCATTGACGATGGCAGCCGGTATGTTCGCAATGCCAATATTCGCAACAGACGGAAGTAATGACGGACAGGGAACGAATCCGGACAGTACGACGGTAAGCTACAACAACGCTACGATCATCGAGAATCCGGATGGAGCGCCTGCGACTTGGGGTGTGGAAGTACCGAAGGCAATTACCTTTACAGATAAGATTTCATCTATCCGTGCTGATGTGAAGCTGGTGGATCTGTCCGCAGATAAGAACCCCGGATATCCGGATGCTGCCAATGCTGTTACAGTTAAGGTAAAATCAGAAAACGGCTATGAGATGAAACTAAATGATCCGGATGAACCGGATTCCCTGAAGTATACACTGGGATATGAGAAATCCGGAGCGATGACGAATGCACCGATCGCGAAGAACACAGATTTTGAGATTGGAAAACTGTCTGAGGATAATCTAAAAATCAAAGGTATGGCAGTGAAGCTGTCCAACGCATTGATGACCGGTAATCATACCGACAAGCTGATCTATACAATCTCTACAACTACGGTAACACCTTAAGAAACAACACTATAAGAAAGTGAGTGAGCGTATTGAGCGACAGACAGGCACCTGACAAACACTGGAAGCATGATGGAAGCTGTCTGAACTATTACAGTCGCAGAGCCATGAAGAGAAGGTACCCCGAAGGGGGCTACCTTCTGCTTGGTGGCATCGGTGAGGGACTGAAGGATCAGACAGGAGAAGTGAGGATCGATTCAGAGTGTTATCCATGCTATGCACTGCATTATGCAAAATGGCGGTATGGGGTCGACGGATATGCAGCATGTGATGATGGAGAAGGCTATTATGCGGTGATTAGAAATCATGTTCCCCGTCATCTCTTGCTGCTATTTTTATTACTGGCACTGATTGGTGCTCTGATGGGTGGAATGTACATGCTTGGAAGGAATACGGCACTGGATGAAAACGCGGTGGACTTCAGTCCAGTAAACGGGGAATCCATCGATCCTGACCCGAATCATATCGCATTTCCTGCCTATCATGATATGAAAATCGAAGCAGGGACAAATGTTCTACATGTGGCGTTATGGAATCCGAAGAAGAATACCTGCTACTTCAAATTCACGATCACAGATGTGAAGAGTGGGAATGTATTATATGCAAGCAAGCTGGTCGCACCGGGTAAGGCTGTTAAAGATGTAGAGCTTTCCGAGGTGATCGAGGCAGGGACACGAGATATCTCGATTGCAGTCGATACCTTCGATCTGGAGGATGAGGATGTCCCATTGAACGGTGCGAAGGTGGAAGTGAAGCTGACAGGAGTGAAGCGAAGTGGATGAGCGCATGCAGGTGTTTCGGGACTGTTCGGACTATGATGCCGTAAGGAATCTGGATGAAGATATCCAGATTGCATGTTACAGCCGGAAGGAATTCGAGCGGCGTCATGAAAACGGAGGCTATCTGTTGTCTGGTATCATCGGTAAGGGTGCAAAAGAGGAATGCGGGAAGCTGCATCTGGAGGACGACGTCCTGCCAATCTACCGCTGTACCTACAACAAGCACCTCTATGAGCCGTATGGCTATGTACTATGTGAGGATGATACGTATCTGGTCATCCTGCAGCTTCGCATACGAAAATTCCTGCTGCTGTTCCTGCTTCTGGCATTGCTCATCCTTTTCGGTCTATTCCTTTATCGGGGCATGGGACGAAGCGGTCCAGATCTGGAGCCGGGTACACGGGATTTCAAGGCGGCACAGAAGCTATCGGATGATTACGGAGAGACGAGGATCATCATACCCGCCTTCCAGCCACTGAATGTCCGCGCAGGGGATACGGGTGTCAAGACGGTGCTGTGGAACCCGGAAAAGAATCAGGTGTATTTTCAGTTTCAGCTCGTTTTGAAAAATACACAGGAAGTCATCTATGAAAGCCGATTAGTGCCGCCGGGACAGGCGATCTATGAGTTATCTTTAAAACGCAGCTTTGATGCGGGTGTCTATCCGCTGATCGTGCGGGTGTCGACATATGATATTGAAGAATATGAACAGCAGATGAATGGCGGAGAAGTTGAAACTTCACTAAACGTCGTTAAGGATACAGGTGATCAAAAATGAAACGATATGAGCTGATCGAATCATATGATCAAAGCTGTACGGTACAAAAGGGAATACAGATCCGCTGTTTCAGCGTCGAAGCCTTTGAACATCTGCAGAGAAAGGGAGCCATCATCGTCGGCAGTGTGCATGGCAAAGGGAAACATACGCTAGGCACGGTATCGATCGACGGAATGGAAATGGACTTTCAGGACCTGGAATATAACAGGCATCTGTACAAGCCTGCGGGGTATATCCAATGCGAAGATGAAACCTACCTCGTCGTATTGAAGCGCAGCTGGATCAAGCTGCTGCTGTTGCTGTTGCTTCTCTTACTTCTTGTCTGTGGCTCCTTGTTCTATTTCCTGAACAGAGAGAGCGGTCCGGATCTGGAGCCCGGCTTGCAGCAGTTTCAGGCGGCAAAAGGCCTGCCGGATGATTATGGCAAGACCTCCTTCATCATTCCTGCCTACAATAAGATTAACATGCAGGCCGATACGGATCAGGCAGGTGCTGCCCTGTGGAATCCGGAAAAGAATCAGGTGTATTTCAAATTCGTCATAGAACTACGGAGCAATCACTCTGTAATTTATGAGAGCCGACTGGTACCGCCGGGTATGGCGATTCGCAACATCACCTTCAATCGCAGCTTCGCGAAGGGGGAGTATCCTATCACCATCCGAGTGAAGACCTTTGATGTGACGGACTATAAACAGGAGCTCAACAGCGGAGAGGTTCAGACCGTGCTGGTGGCTCTGGAAAGTAAGAAATGATCGTATCAGCTCCCTGATATCTGTGTGATATCAGGGGTCCTGATAGGATGGTGTATCGTATGATCCGCCATCCTATGAGGATCAAGATACAGAATAAGAATCTGAGGAGAGTGAGAATATGTGTATCTGGACGATGGAAAACAACTGGGGACAGCTGAAGGGACAGCTAAAGCGTGATGATATCCTAGTGATCTCTACACTGAAGGAGCTGAGCGACATGCACAGCGGTATCCGAGAGAAGCTGCAGTACTGTAAGGAAAGCGGTGTACGTATCTGTCTAAAGGGCATCTGTCTGCAGGAAGACATCTATATGGATTTTCTCAGTGTGATGGAACGAGAGGAAAATTTGCGAAGAGACCGTGTGAAAACCGCTCAGCAAAGGGGAATCCGAAAAGCGCTGGAAAGGAGTCGATTGGGAATGGGGAACTATGGGAGGCCGAGAGCGGAGATCCCGGAGGATTTTGACGAGCAGATCCGCTATCTGAAAAAAAACCATTTATCACTGGAGGCATACCGCAGGAAGACGAACCTTAAGAAATCGACGTTTTACAAATATGCGCGGATGGTACTGGAATAGGAGAAGATGATGAATATCGAACAGAAACGGATCGAGGAGATCAGACAGGAACACCGCAAACAGGAAGAGCGCTGTGAAGCGCTGAAGCAGAAGAAGCAGGTGATGGAGGACAGATATGAGCAGAACAACCGCAGGCTGACGATGTGCATCTGGATCCTGTTCGCTGTATATGCTGTCATGTTCATGACGCAGCTGTTCGCTTATAAACTGCTTCCACTGGAGCTGCGTGAGGTGGCATGGCAGAGTGCAAGGATCGGGAAATGGGTAGTATGTATCCTGGCTATCATCCTGTATGCGGTAGTGAAGCATAATGAAGGTAGTACCTATGAATAAGAATGAGGAGAGAATATGAGAAGATTATGGAAAACGATGGCCGTGCTGCTAGTGTGCGGCGCATGCCTGATGGGCTGTACAAGCACACAGGAGAAGAAGACTGCAGCCACAGGATCCGACAGCGCTACCCTGAAGCAGATGGATCTGAAGGAGCTGGAAAAGAAGATCAAAGACAAGGATGGGTTCATGGTGATGATCACTCAGAGCACCTGTTCCTACTGCAATACGATGAAGCGTACCCTCATCCCGTATTTCCGAGAGCACGGGGATGTCCCATTCTTTGAAATCGAGATGGATATGCTAGGTGATAAGGTTTCGGATACGGAGGCGAGCTTCACCAAGTTGCAGTCGCTGGTGCCAAGCTTCAGCGGATCTACACCGGAATATCTGTATTTCAAGGACGGTACCCTGCAGAAGCAGCAGAGTGGGGAGATGAGTGAGATCGCGTGGAACAATTTCATGATCGAGTGCGGCCTGGTCAAGGGAAAGAAGCAGGAAGAAAAAACAGAGAGCTATACGCTGGCGGAAAGCAAACAGCTCAAGGACAGCTCGATCACAGACATCGCGAAGCTGTTGAAGGAGAAGAAGGACTTCTATTTCTACTTTGCAGCAGAAGATCGCTATAATTCGGCCTTTTCCAAAAAGCTGAAGACCTATGCGGAAAAGCATAAGGTAGAGATCATCCAGCTGAACAATTCCAAAATGGAACAGCCGACGAGCGAGAAGGAAAACGAAGAGATGAATGCAGCAATCGAGACCATCAACAAGGCGATGACGATTGAGATCGCACCATCCTTATTTCGCATAAAAGACGGGAAAGAGGTCGATGTGTTGAAGGACAATGTCAGTGAGGATGAGCTGATCGCATGGTTCAAAAAGCAATGATGAGGTGATGACGATGTGCTTATGGACATATGAATCGAACTGGAAGGAACTGAAGGGAAAGCTAAATAGGCATGATGTCCTGCAGATGGATACGTTACAGGATTTGTGCAGAGAAGATGGTAGTGTCGTTGAGAAACTGCACTACTGTTCCTCCATGGCAATACGGCTCAAACTGCGGGATGTGGTCATCGATGAGGAGCTGGCACAGGATATCATCGACCTGATCACACATGAAGAGGAGCATAAGAAGCAGGAGCTGAAGAAGGCACAGCGCGTTGGGATTGATCGTGCGTTGGCTAAGCAGCGAAGCGGACAAGGAACCTATGGTAGACCACAGGTGGAACTGCCGCAGGATTTTGAAGAACAGGTCAGAAAATGTGTCCGCAATGAACAGCCGCTGGAGACATATCGCAAGGCGACCGGTCTAAAAAAGGCAACCTTTTATAAATATGCGAAGAAGGTCTTGCAGTAGAAAGATTCGTGATATAAGGAAATGAGGGTAGACGATGAAGGAAAAGGAGGATACGATCTTATCACCCCGCAGGAAGCGGAAGAAATCAACCACTGAGGTCATCTTCCTCGTGCTTAAGGAGTATGTGGATCAGCTGATCTTCATCGGTATCCCCCTTTTGATTCTCATCCTGCAGATTATGCAGGTGTGGGCTGATACGAAGCAGGGAAGCCTCATGGCGATGCTTCTAAAATGGGGTCTGCTCATGGTACTGCTTGGTCGTGGTATCCAAAAGCTGTATCAGCGTTATTTTCCAAACAAGAAGCCCGTACAGGAGAAGGAACAGAAAGCAAAGCAGCAGAAGCCAATCACACAGACAGTTGTCAAGCCGGTATTGGTGGAGTCTTTACCTGTCCAACCGGTCAAAGAGAGCGCTACGCTGATCCCGGAGGATATGCACATCCATGGCGATGTCGAGGTACAGCGGGATCTTTCTATCTATGGCATCGTCGAGGGCAATGTATATTGCAAGGGGGATATCCGCCTGTTTGGCAGGGTGAATGGAAACCTGCGATGTCAGAATCTGTTTGTCGATAAAGCAGAGCTGGAGGGCGATATCCAGTGCAATGAAACAATCTATCTGTCACCGAAGAGTATCGTGATTGGAGATATCGTAGCCTGGCGGATGTTGCACAAGGGCTATATGAAGGGAAATGCATATGTCAGAGAGAGTGTCAGGATGGAGAAATCCTCGTATCTGGTAGGAGATGTGACATCCATGGAGATCGAGGTGGAGGAAGGTGCATCCATTCAGGGAAGGATGAGGATCGAAGCGATCCCATATGGAGAAGCGACATACGATTTGTAGAAGAGAAAGTGAAGGAGGAATGCCCGTGATCTGGAATCAGAAGACAAAGAAGACTGAAGAAGTGAAGCAGCAGGAAGAAAAAGAATACCAGCAGGAAGACAGGCAGGAGGCCATACGGGCAGAGGAATTCAAACGACAACAGGCCGCACGCGCGGAGGAAGAAAAACGAATACAGATGGAACAGGAACGCCAGCTCAGAGCACAGGCGGAAAAGGAGAACAGAAGAACGATGGAAACGAACAGAACTTTTGATGAGCATGAAACAGCGCGTGAGGAAGCATCCGTGATTGGAGAACATACGGAACTGACAGGGGATGTGAATACAGATGATGATCTAATCATCCATGGCCGTATCAAGGGCAATATCAAATGCAGTAAGAGCATCCAGGTGTACGGCAGTGTGGAAGGCGACATCATCTGTCAGGATGCCGTGATTGTCAAGGCGGCGATACAGGGCAGTATCGAATGCAAAAATTCCCTGAATATCTCGCAGGAGACGAAGGTGGAAGGGAATATCATCACCTCCTCATTGGAAAACGGGGGCAGTATCCATGGGGATGTGCGAGCGGCAAACAATATCCGGCTGAGTGCGGATGCCCAGATCATCGGTGATATCATGACCGGAACGATCAGTGTGGAACAGGGGGCCTGTATCCAGGGGAGTGTATCCATAGGAGTTAAGGAAGGGACGAAGGGGTTGAACAGCTGAGAAAAGCTATATAATGAAAGTATGATTTTGGATGAGGAAGCAGCTCCTTGACAGTATGAGCGTAAATCGGTTGAATGCATTATATCGATACATAATGGAAAGCAAAAAGGGCAGATACCTGACTGAGGAATATCTGCCTCTTTTTTGGTAATGTGCTGATTTTAGACCGCTTACCCCTTATCTGCCTTTTTACCTTGTAAGTCCTCATGGAATGGAGGCTTTTTCTAAAGCGTTGTATATGTCGAAGCGATACGCTAAAACAAGAAAGATATAGAGAATAGTTCCTTTTGAATATCATCTGGCAGCAAGAAAAAAAGGAATCAACGTATCACATTAAAGCGATGTACTTGATTCCTTTTCACTTTCATAGGTGGTGGCTCTACCCATCTTTGATAAACGAAAGCGGTAGACTGTTCTTTTTTGCTTGTGAAAGAATACCCTGTGTGTATTCTCGAACATTGATAGAAGAAAACTCTATGTTATTATATGAGTACAGCCAGCAGTCATATAAGAATATTCCAATAGAAGCCTTCGGATGTTAAAACTGCCGGAGGTATTTTTTACTTCAGGATAAGGGATTGTATCTTACAGGTGGGAGCACAGCTCATAGGCATCCCAGATACCCTCCATGATATCCTTTGGATGAGAGCTGTCACCGATATTATAAATATCCTTTGCCTTCAACAAAATCTGATCATACAGGGAACGATTGCTGCGATAGCCAAGTGCAAGGATCGTGCAGTCACTTGCCAGCTCCTGTATAGTCCCCTGTGCCTCAACCACGATTTCATGCTCGCGGATTTCCTGCAGCTTTGTCTGTAAGCGGATATCAACCTGATGGTGCTCCAGTAATTCCATAATCATCTGCTTGTTCATATCGGCAGGGGCTCCGGTAGACATCAGCTTGTCAGCCATTTCTACGATGCGTACACTTGATCCATGTTGTGATAGCCAGATAGCCAGCTCACAGCCGACTAGTCCTCCACCAATAATCGTTGTCTCTTTCTTTGCGCTGACAGTACCCTTCAATACATCGACAGCAGTTACTCCGTATTCGATTCCCTTGATTGGCGGCAGGAACGCATGGCTTCCGGTTGCACAGATTACAACATCAGCGGCCTCGATGCGTGGATCCTCTACCTGTACATCACTGTTCAATTCAACCTGTACCTGCAGCTTCTCCATCTGGTGCTCATACCAGGAAATCAGCAGCTTTCCATCATCCTTGAATTCCGGAACACTTGCCCAGCGATACATGCCACCCAGCTGGTTTTCTTTTTCTACAAGTGTTACTGTGTGTCCGCGTAGTGCCAAAACTCTTGCGGCCTCCATACCGGCAGGACCTCCACCGATGACAAGGCAGTTTTTCATATTCTCTGCCTTAGAGAAGGCAGCCTCTTTTTCACGGTTGCATTGCGGATTTACAGCACAGGACATCAGACGCATGGAGTGTGCCCGGTTAAAGCAGCCGTCATGACAGGACAGACATGGGCGGATATCCTGCACGTCTCCATTTCGCATTTTGTTGACAAATTCCGGGTCCGCAAGCAGTGGTCTTCCCAATACCACCATGTCGCACTTTCCTTCCTGCAATGCCTCGGAAGCAAGCTGTGGATAGCCCATTCGCCCGGCTGTCAGCACCGGTACCTTTACAACCTCTTTTACCTTTTCGGCAAAAGGCAGATACAAGCCGCGATTCTGGAAGAATGGCGGATGTGCCCAGTACCATGCATCGTAGCTTCCGGCATCCACATTCAAAGCATCATAACCGGCTTCTGTCAAAATTTTAGCAAATTGCAGGCCTTCCTCAATATCTCTTCCCAGCTCCGGATAGGATTCACCAGGCAGGATGCCATGGCGTTCCGCACGGATAAAGCTCTTGAGTGAGAACCTTAAAATCACAGGGAAATCCTTGCCGCATGCCTGTTTAACAGCCTGTAATATGGCGAGCGGAAACCGCAGTCTGCCCATCAGGTCACCGCCGAACTCATCCTCGCGTTGATTGAAATATTCCATTGTGAAATTATCCAGCAAATAGCCCTCATGAACTGCATGCACCTCGATACCATCTGCTCCTCCCATCTTTGCCAGCATGGCGCAGGTCGCGAAATCCTTGATCAGCTCGTAGATTTCTTCAGTAGTTAAAGCACGATGCTGAATGGAAGGATCCCAGCGATTCGTGGTTGCACTCGGTGCAACAAAGGTATTATCCAGAATCATTGCAGGTATGGCGGAGCGTCCCAATCCTGCGGTTAGCTGTACAAACAGCTTGGAATTGTAGGCATGAATATTATCACTCATTTTCTTTAGCTGCGTCATGTAGCTTTGCGGGTCCTCCAGCGGACAGGGAAAGCTTGCCTTGCGATGCTTTTCGATTCTGTTTTCGATAAAATTGGCACCTGTGATGATTAGACCGGTACCTCCACGGGCCCGTTCTGTAAAGTAATCAATGGATTCCTGCTTATACGCCCAATGGTCATCCAGCTGTCCCATTGCCATCGGAGCCATAGCAAAACGGTTTCGTATCTCCACATTACCGATACGAAGCGGCGTGAATAAAGCTTCATATTCCTTTTTCATGATGTTCCTCCTTTAAGTGAACGTGTTCATTTAATTAAATGATAGCACTTACATAGAAAAAGTCAAGGGCTGGTTTGCGTTGTGTTTTTTTAACGGATACGTTACAATGAAGACACAAAGCAGGTGAGTGTATGAGCGTGGAAGAAAAGGAAATACGGCGGCGCCCGAATCAGACGGAAAAAACAAGAAGAAAAATTGTTGAGGCGATTCATGCGAGTATGAAGGAAGCAGATCTTAGTGATATCACCATCCGTAGCGTATGTAATAAGGCCGGTGTATCCATCGGCACCTTCTATTTATATTTTTCCTGTAAGGAGGCCGCTTTGCTGTATGGCTATCGTCAGGCGGATGAACAGTTTCTTGCATTGCAGCTGGAGGAGGATGCATGGAACAGCATTCGTAAAATCATGACCTGTTATCTGAAGATGGTCACACTGGAGGACATGCACGCCGTGCGTCAGATCTATATTTGCCATATTAAATACCATGATACCTATTTCTTTGATGAACAGCGTCCGATTTTTCAACTGTTGGCGGCAGAGGTTGGTAAGCTGGTTTCAAAGACTGCAGTGAAGGATGTGACATGGGGACTGCTGACGACTGCCCGGGGTCTGATTTATCATGCCTGCTGTTTAAAGGATGAGCAGATAGCACCGGACTGGCATGAGAAGCAGCTGGAGGAGCTTATGGATTATCTTTCTTATCGTGTGCAGAAATTACAAAGAGGAACTACGTGATCGCTGGCTTCAAAGACATGTTTAAAGTATTGTGGAAAAGGCTATTGCGAGAATTCAATTTGTCAAATGGCAGCGCCTTTTGATTACAGGGTGTATGGACTGACTGGTTTTTTCGGAAATAGAATTTTATATATTGGTAATTAAAGAGGTTTTAAAATTATATCAGGATGATAGGATAATGGTTTAACCCGAAAGGAGGAAGCATGTTATGGGAAAAGCTAAATGCAATAGAGGTTATGGAGGATTTTATCATGAGAGAACTTATAAGATTGACTGATTATAGTAAATCCGATATATATGAAATTTTTGAAATTGCTGATGATCTATTAAAAGGGAAATACAAAAACTTTTTTAAAGGGAAAACCGTAGTTATGTTTTTTCCTAATACCAGTATCAGAACAAGAGTTACATTTGAAAAGGGTGTCTATTTATTAGGAGGACAAGCTGTTTTGTTTCCAACGGAGACACTTGATAAAAAAGAAGATTTACAAGATGTTTTTGGGTATTTAAGCAATTGGGCTGATGTATTAGTCATACGTCATAAAGATATTCATGTCTTGGAAAAAATAGCAAGATATTCTTCGGTTCCGGTGATCAATGCAATGACTGATGTTAACCATCCATGTGAAATTATTTCTGATTTATATGCACTTTCAAAAATAAGGGATAATTTCATAAAAGATAAATTTCTTTTTTGTGGAGAAAATAAAAATATAGGATATGCTTGGAAGGAAGCTTCTGAGGTTATGGGATTTGATTTAGAGCAATGCTGTGGTGAAGGATATGAAATGGAAGGTATCGTAACGCATCATGATATTGAAAAAGCCATTTTAGGTAAGGATATTATTTGTACGGATTCACTTCCGGCTACCATGTTAGAGCATTTCAAGAAATGTAAAGTTACAACACAAGTAATGAAAAAGGCAAACAAGGGAGCTGTATTGAATCCATGCCCGCCATTCTATAGAGGTGAAGAGATATCAGACGATATAATAGAATCTGAATTTTTCGTTGGATATGAATTCAAAAAATATCTATTATATGTTCAGCAAGCAATTATGATGTATTGTTTGGTTCGATAATTTGGAATTTATAAAGATACAACAATAGATTCATAGTTCTGTTTACACAGTAATAAATACATTAAAACAGGTGATACTAAGGAGGAAATAATGAAAAATTCTATAAGACCCCAAATAATATTTTTAGGTATATGGAAGCAGTAAAGGAAGCATAAAGGGAAATCAGGAGTCATAGGAAGAATAAGCGACAATTAGAAATTTTAAAAAAAATCAGAGAAAATCACCAATCAAAGTAATTGTATAAATTAGAATTTGTGACAGGAGAAGGTTATGAAAATATTGTTATTGTGCTTAAATGCTTTTGAGACAATGGAATTTAGCCCTTTTGTGGATGTTTTTGGATGGGCGCATGATGATTTTGATTGTGATATAAAGATTGATATATGTGGATTTAGTCGTACGATTATAAGTACATTTGGAGTATCGATAACATCTGATATTTTAATAGATGATGTTGATGCAGGTCAATATGCTGCCTTGGCTATACCTGGAGGATTTGAAGAATATGGCTTTTATAAGGAAGCGTATCATGAAAAAACTCTGAATTTGATTCGCTCTTTTCATTCACTTCATAAGCCTATTGCATCCGTTTGTGTAGCTGCTTTTCCTTTAGCTAAAAGTGGCATATTAAAAAATAGAAAAGCAACAACATATCATTTACGTGGCGGATATAAGAGGGAAGAATTAAAGGATTTTGGCGTCATACTTGGAGATGAATGGATCGTGATTGATGATACTATCATAACATCTTCATGTCCAAAGACAGCACCTGATGTTGCCTTCCAATTATTAAAAATGCTAACATCACAAGAAAAAGCCATTGAAGTAAAAAAAGCGATGGGGTACTAACAAACCTTAGAATTTATTGGAGGTGAATTATGAGATTACTGATACTGTATGGTGTTAATTGCACGAAAGACATATGGAATGTTATAGACCCTTATCTAAAAGAATTTGAAATTGATTATGTGGAGTACCCGCATGAAGTAACACTACACGCAAAAAAAGTTGATGATATTACTGAATGGGTTTATAAAAACTATGGTCATCACAGTTATGATGCAATTATAGGACATAGTCTTGGAGGAATCATTGCATTGCAATTAACTGCAAAATATAAAATGAAAGTCGATAAAATAATCTATTTGGATACAAATTTGAAGCCTGCTAATGAATTTTATAGAAATTTAATGACACAAAAAAACATGGATAAATATGGAAATAGTATTCTTCAAATGTTTAGTAAAGAAAGGGAATTTTATACTGCTGAATTATTGAAGTCAATTCAAGTTGATTTTGATTATAGCACTTTAGTCAATGAAGTTACACAGGATATTTATGCGATTTATGGTGACCGTGGTATGTCGGAATATCCAGCAAAGATTCAGGATTTAAATTTATCTGCACAGGTTTTAAATCATCTCAATATATTGTTTATTCATGATTCTTGTCATATGATTATGGTTGAGAATCCTAAACAATTATCAAAACTTATGAAAGGTATACTACTAAATTCCACTTTATTTTAACTGAAAATGAGAATTTGTAATTGAAGTTTTTTGTATTTTGCGAAGGGAGAATATTTTTATGCTTTCCATATTAGGTGCAGTATTATTTGGAGTTATAGCAATTATGACAGTTCTTGTTGCTTGTGGTTTGCCTTTGGGCGAATTCACAATGGGAGGACAACATAAAACCCTACCTAAGAAATTTAGAATTGTGGCAGTTATTTCGTTTGCTGTCCAAGTTTTTGCAATGGTAATTGTTTTGCAGGCTGGAGGTTTTATTTCCTTGTGGTTGTCTTTTAAGGCTACGAAGTATATTTGTTTCTTCTTTGCCGTTTATCTATCCTTGAATACTATTATGAACATGATTTCAAAAAGTAGGAAAGAAAAATATGTTATGACTCCGCTTTCGCTTATAGCCGGATTTTGTTTTTGGATAACGGCATTTCAGATGTAGCATATAAAATGAGGATATTCTAGAGTGTGTCAAATTTCAGTTTATGAAAAAGGAAAATTAGAATTTGAGGAGGAGATACGATGAGCAAGAACGTGATTCATATATTTGGAGCATCTGGTTCTGGAACCTCAACGATTGGCAAATATATATCTGTCAAATGGAATTACTATTTTATGGATACGGATGATTACTTTTGGCAAGCAACCAATCCACCCTATACGAAAAAAAGAGATGCTTCAGAACGATTATCTATGATGAAAAAAGATATAAATGAACATGAAAAAATTGTTATAGCAGGTTCCCTTGTTGATTGGGGAGATGAGCTAATTCCCTTATTTTCATTAGCCATTCGATTAGAAACTAACACGGACATAAGGATTGAAAGATTGGTGAGGCGAGAACAACTACGTTTTGGAAACAGAATTGATATAGGCGGAGATATGTATGAAAATCATCAGAAATTTTTAAACTGGGCGGCGGCATATGATAATGGCGGTATAGATATGAGAAGTAAAGCAAAGCATGATGAATGGCAAATGAAATTAGGCTGTAAGTGTATTTTATTAGATGGAAGTATGCCATTAGAGGAAAACTTACAAATTATTCAAAATTATATGTGAAACAGAGATTGTAGGGGAGAAAATATCGTGCGCAATAAAACATCTGCGACTTTGTATTATTTAGCTTTCATGCTGTTTTATATAGTGGCTGTCACTAATTTTTTTTATGCAGGCTTTTTCATCTGGTGTAATCTGATTGTGTTTAGGCTCTGCTTTACTTTGCTTTGGGGAAAGTGACCGGCATAAGAATTAGCGCTCTGATGATAAAGATAGTTCCAACAAGAGGTAAGCAAGCAGGTTTACATAACGCTTTATCTTCAGCGATAGATACTTTTTTTGAGAAGAATTGGATTTCTGGTTTTCAGTATCTTGTGAAGAATTGTCAAAATCGTGTTGTAATCCTTTTCATCAAATACCAACTATGGTAAAATAGGGACAATGAGGTGAGATAATGAAAGATGTGACATTAGTTGTATTGGCGGCCGGTATGGGCAGCCGTTACGGAGGATTGAAGCAGATCGATCCGATTGGACCAAACGGAGAAATTATTCTGGAAATGTCTGCATACGATGCAATTCGCGCAGGCTTCAACAAGATTGTTTTTATTATAAAGAAAGCGATTGAGGAAGATTTCAAAAACGCGATTGGAAATAAGATTGCGGAGCATATCAAGGTGGAATACGTATTTCAGGAAATGGACGCATGTCTGCCGGAGGGCTATGAAATCCCGGCGGATCGTGTAAAGCCATGGGGGACGGCACATGCTATTCTGTGCTGTAAGCATGTCATCCATGAACCGTTTGCAGTGATCAATGCGGATGATTACTATGGAATTGCTTCCTTCCAGAAGCTGCATGACTATCTGGTTTCCAACGAGGATGAAACGGCGTACAGCATGGTAGGCTTTGTTCTTGGAAACACCCTGACAGATCACGGCAGTGTTGCCCGCGGTGTCTGCAAGGTAGAAGACGGCAAGCTGGCTGGTGTTGATGAACGCACAAGAATTGAAAAACGCGAGGGCAAGGTGCAGTATTACGAAAATGATACATGGTACGATGTTGATGCAAACTCTCTGGTGTCCATGAATATGTGGGGCTTTACACCGAAATTCATGGAGGAAGTGGAAGAACGCTTCCCGTTATTCCTGAAAGAAACGGTAAAGGAAAATCCTTTGAAGAGTGAATTTTACATTCCGGTAACAGTGGATACGCTGATTCGTGAGGGAAAAGCTACCGTAACCGTATTATCCAGTGATGACAAATGGTACGGCGTTACCTATCAGGAAGACAAGCCGATGGTAAAGGAAGGAATTCGCAAGCTGATTGAAGCTGGCAAATACCCGGTACCGCTCTGGAGCAAATAACAAATAAGGGGAGTTTCCCCTTTTCTTTTGCTTATGAGCAAGCATACAGCAGCTGATAGGCATAAGGAATGGGGAAGGAAGCACGCGACAAACGATAAACGCCTGTTGTTCGTACGACAGGCTCGATTGCTTCTGCGAAAAAGCAATAGGTGTAAAAAGCATAGCGAGGTGATCATGCATGCAGCAACAAAATGACTGGTACACGGGGATTGACTATTTTCAATCCTATAAGGAACAGGATATACAGGTAGAGGAACAAAGCATTGCACAACCAATGCCGCTCACACGGCATGAACGCGTGGAGCTTTGGTATGTTCTGGAGGGGGATGGCGATATGCGGGTGAACGGGATTTCGCATTCTGTTCAGCAGGATTCCTTTCTCTGTTTGTATGCCCATCATTTGTATGAGATTTCCTGCGTGCGAAAGCCGCTGCGGATTTTACGCATTCAGTTCTATATCGGTTTGTTTATGCATGCTATGTGGGAAAAGCATCCCAGAGGTAGAAATGCCTCCCTAGTATATGAAACACCGGCGTGCCTTCACTGTGCGGATCGTGAGGTGCTCCGGCTGTTTCTGCAGGCACGGCAGGAATTCAGCGGTAATGCCTTCGGCTCCCGCAACATGCTGATGTATATCGTTCTGCAAATTCATATGCTGTTTTGCCGCTATGCATTACAGGAATCAATGGAGGAGAAGCAGTCACCGGTCTGGAAGCTGATCAAGCGTACGATTGTAGCCTCACAGGAGTACACAACACTGCAGGATGCAGCGAACCAGCTGCAGCTGCATCCACGCTATCTCAATCAGAAAATCAAGGATGCCTGCGGCTACAGCTTTGCTCAGCTGCGCTCCTTCGGCAAAATCATCAATGCCTGTGCGCTGCTTCATTTTGAGGACTTATCTATATCCTATATTGTGGATTTACTTTCCTTCTCCTCAACGGCTGCCTTTTACCGTCAGTTTCAGACATGGACAGGTATGTCACCACTGGATTATCAGAAGCACCGGATTCTGGATAACACTCATTTCTATTGCCGTAAGGACCTGTATTTACAGATTATGCAGTATCTCTATCTGCATTTTTCACAGGAGATTACGCTGGAGGATATGGCGAGGGAATGCCACCGGAAAAGCTATGAGCTGGACCAGCTGCTGAAAAATGAATATCAGACCAGCTGGACACAGGAGCTGACATGGATACGTGTGCATCAGGCAGCCGCCTTATTGACGGCGACAAAGCAAACCATCACTTCGATTGCCATGGACTGCGGATTTTCATCTCTGGCTGTTTTTGAACGGCACTTTGCTGCCTGCATGGGATGTACACCGGAGCAGTATCGCAAAAAGCAATCTGCATAAATGAGAAAAAGACCAATGATTTTAAATATACGTATTCTATGGTTGCGTTATAATTTAAGTATCAGGAGGTCTTTTTTATGTTTGAAAAACTATTTGAACCAATCAGAATTCGCGGAATGGAAGTGAACAACCGCATTGTGCTGCCGGCGATGGGAACGAAAATGGCGGCAGAGGATGGAAATGTGACACAGCAGATCATCGATTATCAGGTTGCACGTGTAAAGGGCGGCTGCGGGCTGAATTTATCCGAGGTATGTGCTGTGCATGCACCAAGTGCTCCTAGAAAATTTCTGGCACTGCATAACGATTCCTATATTCCATCACACAAGGCATTTTGCGATGCCATTCATGAGGCAGGCGGGAAGTGCGGTGTGCAGCTGTGGCAGGGAAGTCTTGCCGCAAGCATGGATCCGAAGGCGAGAATTCTTGTGGCCAGTGATTTGCATGTTCACGGGAATACCATACCGGCTGTGGATGTGGAAACGATTGAAGAGGTTGTCGCATGCTTCGGTGCGGCTGCAAAGCGTGCGGTAAAGGCCGGCTATGACTGTGTGGAATTTCATTGCGGACATAATTATCTGCCGCATTCCTTTTTGTCACCGGCATTCAATCACCGTGAGGATGCCTATGGCGGAACATTTGAAAAGCGCTGTAAATTCCCGCTGGGCTGTATCCGTGCTATTCGTGAGAGCATACCGCAGGATATGCCGCTGCTGATGCGTCTGGATGCACAGGATGATTATCTGGAGAATGGATTGACCATTGAGGATGTCATTGCGTATTGCAGGCTAGCAAAAGAGGCCGGAGTCGATGTACTGGATATCTCACGTGGCAATATGATTACAGCGGGGCTGAAATACGAGGTACCGCCGATTGATATACCAAAGGGCTTCAATGTGGATAATTGTGCCAGAATCCGTAAGGAAACCGGTATGCTTTGTATTGCGGTCGGACGTATCAACACGCCGCAGCAGGCTGAGGAAATTCTGGAACAGGATAAGGCGGATATGGTTGTCATGGGACGTGCGCAGCTTGCCGATGCCAACTTCTGTGTAAAGGCAAAGGAAGGCAGATTGCAGGATATCGTATACTGTATCGGCTGTGATCAGGGCTGCTATGACGGATTTACCGATCCCAATGTACCATTCATCACCTGTATGCGAAATCCATATCTTGGAAAAGAAGCACAGGATGTCCTTGTTCCTGCACAGAAGCCGAAAAGGGTTTTGATCGCAGGCGGCGGTATCGCCGGTCTGGAAGCAGCCTGCATCCTGAAGCAGCGCGGTCATCAGCCGGTTGTATATGAGGCAGGCGGTGAGCTGGGCGGTCAGTTTGTGACTGCGGGAAAGGCACCGCGTAAGACGGAAATGAAGGAGGCTGCGCTGTCCTATGGGGAAAAGGCAAAGCGTCTTGGCATTCCTATTCATCTCAACACACCGGTTGATGCGTCGCTGCTTACAGAGGGCAACTGGGATGAGGTTATCCTTGCGATCGGGGCGGAGCCGATTCATTTGTCCATTCCGGGTGCAGAACGGGAAAATGTATACAATTCCCATGACATATTAAATGGAAAAGCAACCGCTTCCGGCCATGTCGCTGTTATCGGCGGTGGTCTGGTCGGTGTGGAAACCGCAGAATATCTGAGTGAGCAGGGGGCAGCCGTCACGGTTATCGAAATGCTGGACGGTGTTGCGAAGGACCTTGGCGCATTGCGCAAAATCTGTGTCATGGAGTCGCTGTATACGCATCATATTGAAACGATTGTCAGCACGTCCGTAAAAGCCGTTGTGGAAAACGGAGTTTTGGTGGAAAAGGAAGGTGTCGAGCAGGTGATTCCTTGTGACAGCGTCGTTATGGCAGTAGGTGCACGCGCAAGAAATCATGAAGCGCTGACAGACGCCTGTGAAAAGAAACAGCTTCCGTATCACATCATAGGAGATGCCAAAAAGGCAAGAAGGGCACTGCAGGCGATTGCGGAAGCACATGCTGTTGCACGTTCCCTGTAACAGGAGAATGTGTGAAAGAAATTCAAAATATAGCAATTTTACAGATTTGAAACAACTTTCATACAATGCTTGTGCTCGCGTGTAGCGAGAGAATGGAGGAAATATGAATAGTTCAAAGCTTTTTCAGCCACTGACGATTTCTACAATGAAGCTGCGCAATGCGACGTTCATGGCACCGATGTCTCTGGGATATGAAAGCAGTGACGGCTGTGTAAATGAGCGGATGCAGGCATACTGGCTCGAGCGTGCACGCGGTGGAGTCGGCTGTATTATTCTAGATGCGTTAAGCGTTGATCCATCCGTTCCCTATCTGGGAAATACACTGTGCTTTCGTGGGGAGGAAGCCATAGCATCCTATAAGGCGTTCACGGATAAAATTCACGAAGCCGGTGCCTGCATCATACCGCAGATCACACATCCGGGTCCGGAAAGTATCTCAGCCTTTATGGGAATACCACCGGTTGCGAGCAGTGCCTATGTCAACTCAATGGGGCAAAAGACCAGAGCGCTGACAATCGAAGAGCTGCCGAAAATTATCGAGCAGTATGCACAAACCTCGTTACAGGCGAAGCTGGCAGGCTTTGATGGAATCGAGCTGCACTGTGCGCATGCATACATGCTGCTGGGCTCCTTCCTGTCACCGCTGCGCAATAAGCGCTGTGATGCGTATGGAGGAAGTCTGGATCATCGAGCACGTCTTCTGTTTGAGGTGATCGATGCGATCAAGGCAGCCTGCGGCAGGGACTTTCCTATCATTCTGCGTATGAGCGGAGATGAAAAGGATGCACAGGGAAATACGGTGGAGGATATGTGTTATCTGGTGCCGAAGCTGATTGCACATGGTGTCGATGCCTTTGAAATCAGTGGTGGTACACAGTATGAGCGTCCGAATAAAATCATTCCAAGTCACGGCGAGCATGAGGGTGTCAATGTTGCGCAGGCAGCGAGAATCCGCGAGGTCAGCAGTGTGCCTGTCATCGTTGTTGGCAAGGTGCTGGATCCTGCCATGGCTATGGATCTGGTAGATAAAGAACTGGTGGATGGTGTCGTGTTCGGTCGGGCCTTGCTGGCTGATCCGTATCTGGTCAATAAGGCTGCCGAAGATAAGCTGGAGGAAATCGCACCATGCACCGGCTGTGTGATTGGTTGTGTGGGAGAACAGACGAAGCGTCACCCGGCGAGCTGTGTTATCAATCCGGCCTGTGGAAAAGAGCTGGAAATGAGACTGCTTCCGGCTGAGCAGAAGAAGCATGTCGCTGTGGCCGGGGGTGGTATTGCGGGTATGGCTGCCGCTAGGGTACTGGCTCTTCGCGGACATACCGTAACACTGTTTGAGAAAACAGACCGTCTGGGAGGTCAGCTGCTTCTGGCCTGTGTGCCGCCGTTTAAACAGCCAATCAGTAAATGGGTTGTTTATCTGGAGCATGAGCTGGCACGTTTATCCGTCGAAATTCGTTTGCGTACGGAATTTCATGAGAATATGAAGGACGGATACGATGCTTTGATCGTGGCAACCGGTGCAACGGAGGCAGTACCGCCGATTCCCGGGCTGGCAGAGCATGGCATCGGTGCCTGGGAGGTGCTGAAAAACGAGCAGCTCATTTTGGGCGGAAACGTTCTGGTAGTCGGCGGGGGAATGGTCGGCTGTGAGGTATGTGAACACCTTCTCCACAACAAACGGGGACCGCTGCAGCTTACGATGATTGAAATGACGGATGAAATTGCGGCCGGTATGGTTGTAAATGAAAAGGTGCTGGTCATGGACCGTCTGCATAAGGCACAGGTACAGCTGCTGACAAATACCAAGCTGGAGGCTGTGGAAGCAAGCGGTGTAAAGCTGAAGGTTCATGGAGAAGCGCTGGAGCGTCACGATTTTACACATGTTGTGTATGCGACCGGCTCCCGCAGCAATACAGCATTGGCTTCAGCGTTGACAAAGCAGGACAATGTATATGTCGTTGGGGATGCCGCAACCGTAGCGCAGGCACTTGAGGCTGTACGGGATGCAACGCTGGCAGCGATGGCTATATAGCGAAACCAAGCCTGTGTGCGAAAGCTGAAGTACACTGCCTTAGGGCCACATGGTAAGCAGGAAATAAAAAGGAGCAATTTCTTTGATATGGAAGGGATTGCTTCTTTTTCTCTTTGCCTCTATGTTCTGTATTCTATCGGTTTTTTGTTTAGAATTTCTAATTGTGCAGGGGCTGCCTCTTTTTCTGTTTTTAAGTCATGCTATTGCGTTTCCTGCTGCATCATTATACAATGAAGAAAAGTACCTGTTCAGCAACAGGAACAGGACAGGAGGTATTTATGGCAATACGGCATATCATTTTTGATTTGGATGGAACTCTTATGGATACAGAGAAGGGGAATCTGTATGCATGGAAAAAGACCTTGCGCTATTATGTGCCAGGGCGTACATTTTCAAATACAGAGCTGAAAGCCATACTGGGGGTAACCACGGAAAAAGCATTATCCATGCTGCAGGTGGATATGAGTGATGTAGCACAGTTCGATGATTACTGGCAGCTGCAATATCAAACACAGGTGGAGCATATTGCGATGTTCACCGGTATGCAGGAGGTACTGAATACCCTGCGGGAACAGGGATACACCTTGGGAATCGTTACCTCTCGTGACTGGAAGGAATACAGGGCTTATTTTTCGTCCCCTTCCTTTGATGCTCTGTTTGCCTGTATAATTTGTAAGGAGGATACAAAGCTTCACAAACCGGATCCGGAACCTCTTCTTGCCTATCTGCGAAAGATGAATGCAGCAAAAGAAGACAGTATCTATATCGGAGATATGGATACGGATAGGGAATGTGCTGTTAGAGCTGGGGTAAGCTTTGCGCAGGCAGTGTGGAGAGCAGAGGGTCCGGTATCGCAAGGCTGTCTTTCTTCCCCAGAACAGATTCCTGCATTTGTACAAAATATAGAGACAGAGAATCTGAATTAAGAATTTAGAATATGAAATCCCGTATTGGAATTTTTTTATGCCTTTTTTTCTTGTATGGAATCGGGAATGGCGCATCCCATACCCTTCGGTGGCAGCTTTGGAAATTGCTAAGCGCTTTATGAACAAGGGGGCTTTGATTGAGGAAGGAGCAGGTGATGTATACATTAGAAAAGGATAGGAGGCATCGGGTTTTGCTTTATATAGGGCAGCGGCTGTTAGCGTGTGGATAGCGTGATACTGTACAGCGGCATTGCGATAGCGGTACAAACGTGTTTTCCCTTCGTTTTCGTTGACTTCCATACAAATTTCTTTTACAATGAAGAACGTCTGTGTCAGCGGAGCATGTTCGCCGCAAGGATACTTTATTAAAGGAGTAGTTATGGAAAATAAAAGAGAAAAATTATCCTCCCGACTCGGTTTTATCTTTCTGTCGGCAGGATGTGCCATCGGTCTGGGCAATATATGGCGATTTCCCTATATGGTCGGAAAATATGGGGGAGGGGCGTTCGTACTCGTGTATCTGTTTTTCCTTGTTCTTCTTGGGCTTCCCATTATCGTTATGGAATATTCCGTGGGAAGAGGGAGCGGAAAAAGTGTAGCAAGAAGCTTTCATATGTTAGAGAAGCCAGGGCAGCTCTGGCATCGATTCTCCTATGTGGCCATGGCGGGTAACTATCTGCTTGTCATGTTTTACACAACGATATCCGGCTGGATGCTCGCATATTTCGCAAAGATGATCAGCGGGGAGTTTAACAATTTGAATCCGCAGGAGGTGAAGCATGTCTTTACCGCTTTGCAGCAAAATCCGCAGGCATCCTTGTTCTGGATGCTGCTGATTGTCGCCATTGGCTGCGGTGTATGTGCGCTTGGTCTGCAAAACGGTGTGGAAAAAATCACAAAAGGAATGATGGGACTGCTGCTGGCAGTTATGATATTGCTGGTAGTAAAATCATTGAGTCTGGATGGTGCGATGAAGGGTGTTTCCTTTTATCTGATACCGGATTTTGATGAATTGATGAAAAATGGTATTTTCAATGCCATTTATGCGGCAATGGGGCAGGCCTTTTTCACACTGAGCATTGGAATGGGGGGGATGGCGATCTTTGGAAGCTATATTGACCGCAAGCATTCCCTGAGCGGTGAGGGTGTGCGTGTCATGGCGCTGGATACGTTTGTGGCATTTATGGCAGGAATGATTATCTTTCCAGCCTGCATGTCCTTCGGTGTAGCACCTGACAGCGGCCCCGGGCTGGTGTTTGTGACGCTTCCCAATATCTTTAATGAAATGGCAAACGGACAGCTGTGGGGGACTCTGTTCTTCGTATTTATGAATTTTGCTGCGTTGTCCACCATCATTGCTGTATTTGAAAATATCGTTTCCTTTACGATTGATTTATGTAACTGGACAAGGCGAAAGAGTGTTCTCTTGAATTTTATTATTATCGCTGTGGGGAGCATTCCCTGCGCGATTGGCTTCAGTGTTTTGTCCGGTTTTCAGCCCTTCGGTGAAGGAAGTGCCGTGCTGGATTTGCTGGATTTCCTTGTTTCCAACGTTATTATGCCGCTTGGTTCACTGGTTTTCCTGTTCTTCTGTACGAGAAGGCTTGGCTGGGGCTGGAAAAATTTCGTGGCAGAGGCTAATGCCGGAAAAGGCCTTCGCTTCCCGGAAAAGGCAAGGGGCTATGTATCTTATGTTCTGCCGCTGATTGTAATGTTCATTTTTCTATTTGGGCTGTGGGAAAAATTCAACGGGTAAGCAGTGTATTGCACACTGCTTTTTTTGTGAGATTGCCGCATGGCTTGCACCTTCGTATGATTCGTTGTAAACTAATGACATATACAGGAGGTAGCTTATGGGCAATTTTACATTTTACGCTCCGACACGCGTGTATTTCGGTCGAAAAGAAGAAGAGCGAATCGGTTCTATATTGAAACAGGAGGGGTGCCGCAGGGTACTGGTGCATTACGGAGGACAGAGTGCGGTAAAAAGCGGTCTGCTTGAGCGTGTTTTGCAATCTTTGAAAAAAGCCGGCATTCCCGCAGTCACACTGGGTGGTGTTGTGCCGAATCCGCAGCTTTCCAAGGTGCGCGAGGGAATCGCTCTTGCTAAACAGGAACAGGTGGATTTCATTTTGGCAGTTGGAGGCGGCAGTGTGATCGATTCTGCGAAAGGCATCGGTTATGGCGTTGTGAATGAAGGCGATGTATGGGAGTATTATGCAAGAAAGAAAAAGGTAACCGGCTGTCTTCCAATCGGTGCAATCCTGACGATTGCGGCTGCCGGCAGTGAAATGAGTAATTCCAGTGTAATCACCAATGAAGACGGATGGCTGAAGCGGGGATTAAGCTCTGATTACGGACGGTGCCGGTTTGCCATTATGAACCCGGAGCTGACTATGACACTTCCGGCTTATCAGACTGCAAGTGGCTGTACGGATATTATTTTACACACCATGGAACGTTATTTTATAAAGGAAAATAATATGGATATCACCGACGGCTTTGCAGAAAGTCTGATGCGTACGGTTATGAAGCATACCCGTAAACTGATGAAGGAGCCGGATAACTATGAATCCCGTGCGGAGGTGATGTGGGCAGGCAGTCTTTCTCATAACGATATTACAGGAAGCCGCAGCTTTGGTGACTGGGCCTGTCATCAGCTGGAGCATGAGCTGAGCGGTATGTACAAGGTTGCCCACGGTGCTGGACTGGCTGCTGTATGGGGCAGCTGGGCACGCTATGTCTATCAGGAAGAGCCGTCCAGATTTGCACAGTATGCCAGAAACGTAATGGGAATCCGGGAAGAAAACGATGTCGCATGTGCACTGGCTGGAATTGAAGCAACGGAGCAATTCTTTAAGGAAATCGGTATGCCGACGTCCATCCATGAAATGGGAATCACGTTATGTGAGGAGGATATCCGAACGCTGGCATGGAAATGCAGCTTTGAGGATGAACGCACGATCGGGTGCTTCAAGGTTTTGAAGAAAGCGGATATGGAAGCTATCTATCGTATTGCGAAATAATAGAAGATATCGCCTAAACATAGCCGTAAGCAATGCTCATAGGATTCTTATACTGTGTACGAAGCTGCGAAATGTACAAAGCAGTTGACTGGTATACAGCGTAGAAGTGAAATGATAGATATGCCTAAAAATGTATGGAATAGGGATGATGGATGACTGTTCTTATCATAGAGAAAGAAAGGGGTTAGGATGAAGAAAAGGATACTGCGTCTCATAATAACCTTTATTGGCGTGTGGCTGGGCTGTTTGATTGCATATGTTCTTTCGATGAATTTCGGTGGAAGCGTAGATTGGTTTACAGGCGTTTCTATATGTGCTGTCCTTTTGATTTTATTCCTGCTACAGGAAATCATCTATTTCATACGAAATAAAGGACATAGGGATTAGGCTTGGAAGAAAGCAGGAAGCTGCTTCATCAAAGCATCTGCTTCCTACCATTTTAAGAACATAAAAAAGAGCTGTAAAATCTATGAAGATAGATTTTGCAGCTTCTTTTTCATTCGTTATCATATCACCATATTATTTACTGATGTGATATCGGCTCCCGTCCCTGCTGCGATTTAATAGCTTATAATCTACCAGATACCGGCGAAGCTCTACAAAATCCTCGTACATAGGCTTGAGTAATGCATTCAATTCCTGCTCACTGAGATCTCGATCAGGCAGCTGTGCAGCCGCCAGTGCAAGTACCGCTTTTCGCGGCTCCTGTTTTTTCGGCATTTGATGAATGGTAAACGGCTCTGCCTGATAGAATACGTCCAAGTTTGCACTTTTCATAAACATATCTCCTTTCTGTTTATCAAAATAATAAACTGTAATATGATATTATCACTGTTTGTTTATAAAATCAATAAACAAAAAGAGGAAACGTCCAGTTATTTCCCCTTTGCGCAGTATTTTTGAATTCTGGTGATCAAATCCATGTAATAGGTGTCGTTTTGATCATGATTCTCTATGACCTTTGTGATTTTTCGTACGAAATCCCCTTTGGTGACCTTTTCCTTGATACTCAGTTCCACCTGACCATTCTCTGCATCCTTCATTTCAAATATTGTTTTGGTTACATGTACACTGCTTTGTGCAAACGGATAACGCTCCATAACAATACGATCCTCACCAACCTCCGTAAAATAGAATTTCATTAGAAAATGATCGCCGTAATCCTCGATCCAGTTATCCTCACCCAGTTTTTTATATACCTGATAACCACGTATATTGCAGGTTTCCGGATGCAGAATAACAGAAGCAATCTGCTTTTTTGTATAGGGTAGAATTTTACTGTTTTCACTTTTCTTCATATAAAGATACCTCTCTTGCGTGTGATATAGTATAATGTATCACGAATCGGTAAGAAAGAAAAGATGAAGAATGTCATGGAAATGATAAACCGTGGCTGTAAATTATATGCTATACTGATGAACGAGGGAGGGCTGTCCATGATGAAAAAGCTATGGAAGCAGAATTTCTGGCTTCTGGCTGCACTTGGTGCCTATGCACTGGTTAGTCTTTATGTCTATGAGCGAAGCGGTATATTTATTCACAGAGCAATCGTGTGGAATGTGTTTCTCGCCCTGTTGCCGTATCTGTTTATGACGCTGTTTTTTGCGGCACAGCAGCGAAAGCATCACCTTGGCATGCTGGCTGCCTTTCTATGCTGGCTGCTGCTGTTTCCCAATGTACCGTATCTGATTACGGATTTTATACATATCTCACCACTGACCTTCTATATCTTTCAGGAAACCGGGAGTGTCTATGTCCGGGCGCTTCTCCCCTGGCTGGAGCTGCTGCATCTGGCTGTCGGAATCTTCTTTGGCATCATGAGCGGCTATCGTTCGCTCTATCTGCTGCATGAATTCACGGCAGAAAGGCTGGGACAGCTGCGCACCTGGCTGCTAGCCGCCCTGATTTGTCTGCTGAGCAGCTATGGTGTGTATCTGGGGCGGTTTCTGCGTCTGAATTCCTGGGATATTATGCATCCATCCTCATTGATGGATAAAATCGTACAGGGCAGTGATACCTTCAGTCTGCAGTTTACCCTGGTATTCTTTCTGTTTCTGTTTATAACCTATGGTCTGTATTATTTCTGCTTTCATAAAAAAATAGGAGGTACGCGTCATGAAGACACTTTACGTCAGTGACCTGGATGGTACACTGCTCAACAGCAACACCGCATTATCCGATACAACGGTAAAGACAATCAATGCTCTGGTGGAGGAGGGGATGGAATTCACCTTTGCGACAGCCCGTTCCATAACCTCTGCTTCTCTGGTGTCCAAGGGGCTCCACCTGCGTACGCCTCTGATCGTATACAACGGGGTCTATCTGCTGGATCCGGATTCTCATGAAATATTGTATTCGCATTCCTTTACCAAACAGGATGCACAGGATATTCTGAACTATCTGTTAAGGCATCATATGATTCCCTTTGTTTATTCCTATATTGATGGGAAGGAGAGGGTCAGCTATATGGAGGAGGGGATGCATGAAGGTGGGAAATACTACATGGAATCCCGTCCCTATGACAAGCGTTTTCGCAAGGTGACTGCCACGGAGCAGCTGCTGGAGGGGGATGTCTTCTACTTCACCTGCATTCACGACGGTTCCTTTTTAAAGCCGATGTATGAATATCTGGAGGAAACAACCGACTATGTGATTGTTTTTCAACAGGAGCTGTACCGAGAGGAATACTGGCTGGAGGTCATGCCCCGAGGAGTTTCCAAGGCGCAGGCAATTCTGGAGCTGAAGGAAAAAGGCGGATATGAGCGGGTGATATCCTTTGGGGATGCCATCAATGATCTGCCGATGTTTCAAATCAGCGATGAGTGCTATGCGGTAGAAAATGCCATCGAGGAGCTGAAAAACGCGGCAACAGCGGTGATCGGGAATCATGATGCGGATGCTGTGGCTTTGTGGCTGAAGGAGAATTATCAAAAGAAGGAAGGAGGGAGCGCGGATGTATAAGCTGATTGCATGTGATCTGGATGAAACACTTTTGAATACGGATAAGGAAATCTGTGCCAGAAATATTGCGGCTATCAAACGCGCAGAGCGGGAGTATGGTGTGCGGTTTGTACCGGCTACCGGACGCGGCTACACCTGTATTGATAATGTGCTGCATACGCTGGGGGTCTATGATGCTGAGCAGGAATATACGATTTCCAATAACGGCGGTGTCGTTACGGAGAATAAGAATTACCGAAAGCTTTCCTTTCATGAGCTGCCTTATGAAATCGCTGAAAGGCTGTTTGCCTTCGGCATTGAACAGGATGTCTGCATACAGGTGTTTACAGCGGAGGATGTGTATGCATTTCACCTGAATGAGGATGAGCGTTCGTGGCTGTTTTCCTTCAAACCGGATTCTATCGTATGTGAGGAAGCCTCTATTGCCTTTTTAAAGGGAACACCGATTACAAAAATTCTGTTTCAGAATACGGATATCCCCTATCTTCAAACGCTGGAAAAAAAGCTGCACGAGTTTACACAGGGCAGGGTTGCCGTTTCCTTCTCCAGCAACCGCTATCTTGAGCTGAATCCATATGGTGTGGATAAAGGGCTCGGCTTGCGTGATTTGTGTGAGCATCTGCAGATTGACCTGTCGGAAACCATCGCAATCGGAGATAATTTCAACGATGTGGGAATGCTAAGGGAGGCAGGACTTTCCGCAGCTGTGGCGAATGCGGTACCTGAGATCAAGGCTATGTGTGATTATGTCTGTACAGCCGATCACAATGAAGGAGCTGTCGCAGAAGTTATTGAGCGTTTCATCTTTGTCTGATTGGAAAGTATCTAAAACCGTGAATCCTTTTCCATTACTGAGGAAAGGATTTTTTTGATTTCTGTCGTGGAATAAAAGAAAGCATTTCAGCGAGTGAAATCGAATGTCGGACAAGCGGATACCTGTAGGCACAGCGAAGCGACAGCTTTAAGAGATTTGTTTTCAGAGCTTCATATTGGATAGCTGTTGAATCAACAAGGCAAAGCAGTCGCTGCGCCGTTAATCTGGCCGATATGTACATTTATGCTGTTTCACTGCATGATGTTGCAACTTGTATCAGTAGGATATGATTTAGCTTTCGGTATGTATTCTTTTCCCAGTTTCGGGATTCACCCTTTAAAAACATAGAAATTTCTTGTATAATGTTACCTAAGTATTGCGGGGTGTATGAATTTGGAAGTTGTGGAAAATAGATTTCAAAAGGGAATTCAGGATGGTGTTCCGATTGGACTGGGCTACTTGTCTGTATCCTTTACCTTTGGGATGATGGCGGTTTCCAACGGGATTCCGGTGGAGGCTGCCGTTGTGATATCCTTAACGAATGTGACCAGCGCCGGGCAGTTTTCCGGTCTGACACTGATGCTGGCACATGGCTCCTATGTGGAGCTGGCGCTGTCACAGTTTATCATCAATCTGCGCTATGCTCTTATGTCCCTGTCCCTGACGCAGAAGGTTGACCGGCATATGAAAACGCATGAGCGCGCTATGATTGCCTATGGTGTCACCGATGAGATTTTCGCTCTTGCCAGCAGTACCTATGAGCGTGTCGGTAAATGGTATATGGCAGGGCTTATCGCTTTTCCGGTGTTCTGCTGGACACTGGGCACCTTTTTGGGCGGAGCGGCGAGTACCCTGCTTCCGGAGGCAATTCGTTCTGCACTGGGCATCGCCATTTACGGAATGTTTCTTGCTATTATCATACCTCCGGCCAGAAAGCTGCGCTCCGTGCGGATCGTATTGCTTTTATCGGTGCTTCTGAGCTGTCTGTTCGCAGCAATGCAGGCAGTCATGCCTGTCAGCTCCGGGTTCGTGATCATTATCTGCACGATTGCCGCATCTGCATTCGGAGCATGGTTCTTTCCGGTTGAGGAGGTGCAGCATGAGTGAATATCTTCCTTACATTCTGGTAATGGCGGTTGTTACGTATCTGATCCGTATGCTTCCGCTAACCTTCTTTCAGAAGGAAATAAAAAGTCCTTTTATAAAATCCTTTTTATTTTATGTGCCCTATGCCGTGTTGGGAGCCATGACGTTTCCCGCCATCTTCACAGCTACCGGTCATACGCTGGCGAGCTGTGCCGGCTGCTTCGTGGGGCTGGTACTGGCATATAAGGGAAAAGGCCTGCTGAGTGTTGCGGTAGCGTCCTGTGTTACGGCATATCTGGCAGCCTGTATCTTCTGAAACAGGAGGGAAGCAGAAGTGCGCCTGAGCAAATGTTCGGCGCTTTTTTAATGCGGGCAGCTGTATTTTAATAAACGCTCTACGTAATCGTAAACCATCTTTTTTCCTTTATGATCCAGCTTCATCACATTTTTAAAAATGATATGGTCCAGCTGATCCGGAATATCCTTCTTTAAGCCAAGCAAAACGTAAATATCCAGATTCAGAATCTGCGATATCGCCACGAGATCATGTATATTCGGTGTTCTTTGGTTGTGTATATAGCAGCTGAGTGTCTGCTGTGAAATATGGAGAGCCTTTGCGAGCTGCTTTTGTGTCATATTGTTCAGTATGATGCCCTCTTTGATTGCGGCACCTAAATCTGTATCAATGTGGTTTCTTTTCATGGTTTCCTCCTATAGGCTGTTTCCCCTTGCCTATGCCCGGCATTATTATATCTGAAAAAATTATTTTCTTTAGAAAAAGTAATCAAATACGGAATTTTACCTGTCTAAAAATGCATGTTTTTAACATTACTTTATAATCTATAGGATAAAGGCCTAGATTTATGGAGAACTTCTGCATAGTACAGCATGAGGTGGAACGGATGGAACCCAAAAGAGAAGACATCATACTGGCTTACCTGACTTTGCTGCTTGTACTGCTGATCGGCTTGTTTCTGGTATGGATCACAGCGATGTTTTTGGAATGAGATATGAAAAAAGGAATGGAAAGCATCCATTCCTACATAGCATCAGATACTGTAGCCGCCATCCAGCGGAATACAGGCTCCATTGATGTAATTGCCCGCTGCACTGCACAATACCAGAAGCAGACCGTCGAGATCCTGCCAGGTACCCCAGCGTCCAGCGGGAATTTCCTTTAGGATAGCGAGATCGTCCTGCTGACCATCGCCGCATTGCAGCCGGTTCCCTTCATTCATGAAGCCCAGTGTGATCGCGTTGATCTGTATATCTCTGCCCGCAAATTCATGCGCCATATATTTCGTCATTGCTTCTACAGCACCCTTGCTGGTGAAATAGGCACAGTATTCGCTGGTGCCGTAGGGCAGGATTCCGGACGCATTGATGATTTTACCTCCGTGTCCCTGCTTGATAAACTGGCGTATGACCTCCTGAGAAAGTGTAAATGCCGCAGTTACATTGATATCCAGGGCACTTTGAAACGCCTGCCTGCTGATTTCCAGGGTATCCTCTTTTTTCAGTATACCTGCGAAGTTCAACAGAATGTCCACATGTCCATAGGCGGCAAGCACTTCCTTCATTACATCATGAATGCTGCCGGGTGTCGTAAGCGATACGGTGAGGGAATGATACGATCTTCCCATCGCCTCCACCTCTTTTTTCAATGCGGAGTCATCACCGATACTGACACCGAATATATCTGCACCATGTCTGGCCAGTGTACGTACACAGGCATAGCCAAGACCCTGTGAGCAGCCGCTGACCAGTGCAACTCTGCCATCTAGCTCTAAATTCATAAACAACAACCTCCTGTCATACTTAGTATGCCTTGTGAGAAAGCACATAAACCTGCAGGTCCGAAAAGAAAACGACTTTTTCAGAAACAGGAAAGGGTTTTCATGATATACTGAGAGTAAGAAAGGGGGAATCGCCATGAAGATTGTATTTCTTGATATCGACGGTGTACTCTACCCCTGCTATTCCCGAAGGACAAGCTGTTTTCATGCGGAAGCTGTGCGAAGCAGATTACAAAAAGAGGGTATCTCCACAAAAGGCATAACAGACTGGGACCTGTGCAGTGTGGCTTGCGGATTTCAGGAGGCTGCCGTAGAGCGGCTGCGTATGCTATGTGATCAAAGCGGTGCGCTTATCGTTTTGGAAACCTCATGGAAGTGCATGCGAAGTCTGGAAGAAATGAAACGGCTGTTTTCCCTGTGGAGACTGGATAGCTATATCCTCGACATGACCGATAATAAGGAGATGTTTTTCAAGGAAGGGGCAATTCAGCGATATCTGGATGCACATCCGGAGGTGGAGGACTATGTAATTCTGGATGATATTCCAATGCAGAAGACCTTTCCAAAGCATGCGGTTGCCACACCGGATATCTTTGATGAAGAAAGTTATCGACAGGCGCTTCATATACTGAACCACAGGACGAAGGAGCTGGGGCATGAACATCATCTTCCTTGATATTGACGGCGTATTGATGCCGCTGGGGTCTCATGAGTATCTGCGCAGTGACGCAGCTGCACTGAAGGCCTATTACGTTTCGCAGGATAAACGCTTTGCGCCGGTGAATGCCTATGATATTGCGGCTGTGGATTTGGACTGGTATCCGCGTGCCAGCCGGTATATTCAGCAGCTTGCCGAGGTCTGTGAGGCGTCGATCGTATTAACATCCTCATGGCGGATGCATCGCTCTCTTGAAACCTTAAGGCTGCTGTTTTCCCTGCATGGGCTGGATAGGTATTTGGTTGATGTAACTGTAGATACCGGAGATAAAGCGGAGGAAATTCAGATGTATTTATGGGGATATCCGGAAATTAAACGCTATGTGGTAATCGATGATCTGAATATGGAGCGCAGCTTCCGAAACCATTTTGTACACGTTCGGGATAAGTATTTCAATGAGGATAATTTCAAAGAGGCTGTCTTGATCCTGTCAAAGGAGTAGGCGGCTTTTTTTATTGACAGATAGTATATAGTATAGTAGTATATAGTAAAGAGGTGATAGTGTGGCATCCTCCATTGATTTAATTCTTCTGGGTATGGTATATGATCAGCCCCGCAGTGCCTATGATATACAAAAGCATGTGGAATATCGTAAGCTTTCCCACTGGGTGAAAATCAGTTCACCTTCTGTTTACAAAAAGCTGAGAGTGCTGGAGCAGAAGGGCTATCTGATGACAACGCGGCAGCGGGAGGGAAACATGCCCGAGAAAAGCATCTATTCACTGACAAAGCAGGGACGGCGGTATTTTCATGAGCTGATGCAGGAAATCAGTGCGCAGCCATTTGAAATACTGTTTGACTTCAACGCGGTCGTTGTCAGTCTGAACAAGGTCGGAAAGGAAGAGGGGCTGGATTGTGTTCAACGAATAGCAGAAAGCCTGAAGAATACACAAGCATATTTGAGCATACAAAGGGAAGCGAAAAAGGATATCCCTTATGTGGGCAGGACGATTCTGGAGCAGCAGCTGAGCGTTTGTGAAACCCTGTGTACCTGGTGCGACAGTCTGCGCGAGGAGCTGGAAAACAGCGATGGCTTAGAGAAAATGAAGGAGCTGCCTTAAGGCGGAGAAGGGAGAGTAGTATGTGTTCATCAAGATGTGGTGTGGATTGTACAACGTGTGAGAGAAAGGAAGCGGTGCATTGTCTTGGCTGCAATGCCATGAAGCAGCCGTTCTGGGGAAGTCCCTGTCAGGTAAAAGCCTGCTGTGAGGAAAAGCATTTGCTGCACTGCGGGGAGTGTACAGAGTTTCCTTGTGAAATGTGTTCCAGCATGGGAAAGGAAATGGGCTTTGACCCCAAACCGCGCTTAGCCAATTTAAGAGCATGGGCGAATGAGAAAACAGCGGGCTGAGCAGCTCACGAACAGTTCCTCATGAGGTAAGCTTGCCGTGATATCGGTTTATGATTCACACGCGTCGGGTGTCCATTTACACTGAGTGAAGCTGTGCTTTGAATGCGGATGAGGGTTTCGTCTGTAGTATATGTGCAGGATGGATTATAGAAAAGGCAGAAGAGCACAAATATGGTATTGAGATGATTGGATAGATACACTGTCGGATCATCAGATGGATGCTGCTGTTATCTATAAATTTGGAATGTGATACATAGGATGCTTTGAAGGAGAAGCTGAAAAATAAAGAAACAAAATAATATTGACGCAGGTGTTGAAGCTGATTCTACTGTGGTAGTATTCAGCTTTTTAAATACTCCATCTGCATATGGTTAGGCCAAGCTGAAATAGCTTTTTCGTATCGCTGTTTGGGATCATCAATTTTTATATTGTATCGACATAACAGAATTCGCGGTTAAATAGGATGCTGCCTTCATCCTATTTACAGAAAGAGCGTAGTATTGCTGCGGTAAACGGGCAAGTATATGCTGAAATCATATGGAAATAAGCTGTGTATACAAAAGGGAATGGATGGCACTGCTGTGTGAATACGCTAAAACCTATCTGCAAATCCGTTATCCATAGTGAGTCCGTTGCAGGAGTCATTGTTATTACTGTTCTGGTAATATAGCTGAAATAAAATAGAAAAGCACGCCTTCTCTTCGTCTCATCTATGGAGCGTCTGCGTGCTTTTTATAATCCGGATTCATTCTGTCATTGCTTTATCCGTATGCATCTTCGTCTAAATTCTGTTTGAGGATATTCAGAAATTCCGAAAGACTTCTGGCATGAAACAGCAGCTCCTGCAAGGGAGCGTTGTGCGTCATTGCGACAAAGGTGTCGTACAGCTTTTCAATATCCTTCTTTGCATCGTCGGCAAGTCCCAGCAGCAGAATAATCTGCGCGCTGTCCTTTTCAGACCACGAAATCGGACGCTGAAGCACCCCGACTGCGATTTTGCTTTTCCGTGAACAGATTTTAAGGGGATGCGGTATGGCTACCACACCATCCATCGCTGTCGAAATGCGCTGCTCCCGTTCCAGAACACTGGCCTCAAAATCATCGTTGATGCAGTTCTCCTGATGCAGTAAGCCGCATAGGGTATGAATGATCTCCTCCTTGCTGTCTGCAGCTGTATTGATAAACAGCTTCTCATCGAAAAACTGTGTGATTTTATCAATCGGATGCTGCTCATCCATTGTAATGGCTCTTGCCACATTTTCAATATCTCTTCTGGACAGCGGGATCTCCACAACCACAACCGGCAGTGCTGTCTGCTTGAGGGCAACGGTGGAAATCACAATATCCGCAGCCTGCAGCTTTTGTTCCTCAATTTCATGTGATGGATATCTGCCGATGATTTCCAGTGTTTCCTTAAATAGTGTATTCAGCTTGGAAGCAAGAAAGCTGCCAGCGGCATACCCGCTGTCATATACAATCACAGCTTTTTTATGCTTGAGGTAACGGGAATCAAAATAGCGCTCAATGGCTGCTCCGATGTGCAAAGAGATATAGCCGATTTCATCATCATTCAGCTCAAACGGCTCGTTCGCGAATGCCTGCTTGATTGCCGTTCCGCTGATTTCATAGGCAAGGATATAGTTGTTGCGAATGGTATTCAGCAGCGGATTCTTTTTGTTTAGATGATAATATCTGGCATTCAGAATGGATTGCAGATGATGCGTCAGATCATGCTCCAGAATTAAATCGGAACGTAGGTCAAAGTGATAGGATTCAAAGATGGAATCCAGAATATTTGCGACCAGATTATGGATGTACTCCGTGTTTTTTTGCGCATCCAGAAGCTCATTTGTGTTGGATACATAATGAGAGTAGATGTAATTTTTTTCATTTGCAGTAAAGACAACCTGAAAATCAAGCTCTATCTCTGTAATGAGGGGATCCAGCAACGTACGAAGCGCTTCATGCTCCGGTATTGCATACTCCTCGATTGGTTTGGCTACAAGCAGTCTGGATATGGACAATGCGATATGCAGAATCAGATTTTTCAGATTATAGTCCGAGAAGTGCAGATCGTTCTTTCGATTGAACTCCATGACGATATCCTTGATCTGTTCCAGATTGACATGATTCAGCAAAGCCGTCTGCTCCTGCGAAAAACGGAATTCGTAATGCTGGTAATTGGTCGTGATCAGATCGATGATACAGCGGCGCTTGTCTGCCTCTTCACCGGTAACGATATAGCCGAGGTTTGCCTTCGCCTGAAGCGTGAGCTGATACTTGGAAAGAATCAGACGAATTGTTTTCAGATAATTGATTATCGTATTGATTGATACGAATACCTCATCCGCCAGCTCATCCTGTGTAAGATAGGTGTTGGCATACAGCATCTTGATAATGATGTGGTTGATTCGTTTGTCGGCAGAATCCAGCTGCTTTTCCTCCTCATTTACCAGCATATTCTCCAACAGTGTCCGTGTCTGTTCCTCTTTGATTTCCAAGGCATAGCCCTGAGAGCGCTTCATGATGATTTGTGCACCAAAGCCGGATAGCTCCTCATTCAGATTGTGGATATCGCTGCGCAGTGTTCGCTGGGATATTTGAAAGTGTCTGGTTAACACAGACGGAGAAATGTAGCCTTGATGCGACAGAAAGTAGTCAAGTAAGTCCTGTAATCGCGTGTACTGAAACAAGCGCATCCACCTCCTCATCCTTTATGATATATCCCCCTGGTACCCTTATTATATAGATTTTACTATCCGGAAGCAACATAAGGCTTCGCCGTTTCCTCTGGCAAAGCGGCAGGAAGAATATTTGAAGAGGCTGCCGTTTAAAACGGAAACAGCTGCTGAAGCTCAATGGTTTGAGGCTGCCGTTTCATATGGAAAACGGTTGTCTTCTCTTTTTTTAGGTCCGGATTTACAATGAAGTCAGAAATTGAAAGAGATTTCAAGGCAGCGAATCATGCTGTATGAGAGGAGGATTTTTATGAGTAAAATCAAAGTTGGTGTTATCGGTGTGGGACAGATGGGAACCTATCATGCCCAGATTTATCAGAAGCTACCGCAGGTGGAGCTGTGTGCATTGTGTGAGTTCAACGATGACCGCAGAAGCGAGCTGGCAACAGAATTTCCGGGAATCACATTGTATAAGGATTATAAGGAGCTGTTAAAGGATGCCGCAATCGAAGCGGTGAGTATCGTACTTCCGGATAATCTGCATCGGGAGGCTGTAGAGCTGGCAGTGCAGGCAGGTAAGCATATTCTTCTGGAAAAACCGCTGGCAAAGGAGCTGGAGGATGGAAAAGCCTTATATGAAATTACAAAGGATTATGATAAAGTATTTACAACAGGCTTCCTGCTTCGCTTCGATCCGCGCTTTGCCATGATCAAGGAGCGGCTGGACAGCGATGAACTGGGAGATATCATTCACTGCTACGTGAGAAGGAATAGTCCGATCATCGGACCGCGGCGTTACATCGGCGCAAGTGATTTGAGTATGCATGTCATGATTCATGATATTGATTATATCAACTGGTGGATGGATTGTCAGCCGGTGAAGGTATTTGCCAAGAATCGCAGTGTGCTGTTGAAGGAAAACGGCATGAATGATGTGATCTATGCACTGGTTACCTATGAAAACGGAGCTGTAGCCTGTATGGAGGCGTGCTGGACACTTCCGGAAAACTCTCCAACGATAATTGATGATAAGGTAGAGCTTGTTGGTACAAAGGGGGTTGCCTATGTGGATTCCTGTGATCATGGTATTCGTTTCGTTACCGAAAAGGGAATTCAGTATCCGGACAGCCGTCACTGGTACTATGTAAATGGTGAGGTATGCGGAGATTTGGCAGAAGAGGTTATGGCCTTTGTGAACAATGTAGCGACAAATACAAAATCGGTCATCACACCGAAGCAGTCCTATGATGCGCTGCGTGTTGTTGATGCCATCGAGCGTTCCATCAGGGAAGGAAAAGAGGTAGCGCTTTAAGCTGCTGTAGCATGTTTCTTATAAATAGACTACCTGTATTGAACTACGCAATCGTTTATGGAAGCATGCGCAATGTATCATGCGCTATCGTTTAGCGAACGTAAGCTTATATTATATGAAGAGGAGAATAAGAACATGTCAAAAGATGTATCTTTGCGTGTGAAGGCTCAGCGCTTTGGCGGAAAGCTCAGTGCCATGGTGCTTCCGAATCTGGGAGCATTTATGGGCTGGGGCATTCTTACCGCTTTGGGAATCTGGCTGTCCAACGATATGCTGAAGGCCTTTATTTCACCGGTACTCACGTACCTGCTTCCGCTTTTAATCGCAATTTCCGGGGGGAAAATGATCTATGGAGAAAAAGGTGCTGTCATCGGTGCCTTTACCACGATGGGGGTTATCATCGGTGCGGATATTTCCATGCTGCTGGGCGCCATGATTATCGCACCGCTGTCCGCATGGCTGTTGAAAAAGCTGGATGCGGTTGTGGAACCGTTGATTCCTGTCGGCTTTGAGCTGCTGATTGGAAATTTGACCGTTGCTTTGCTTGGTGCTGTTATCGCGGTCATCGGCTGTGTCTGGATCGCTCCGGCCATTACGTCACTATCTGCTGTGTTCTCCGCAGGTGTTTCCACCTTGGAAAACAATAATCTGTTACCATTGACAGCAATCTTCATCGAGCCGGCCAAGGTGTTGTTTCTGAACAATGCCATCGGACAGGGAATCCTGACGCCGCTTGGTACGACACAGCTGAATGAATTTGGAAAATCGGTATTGTTCCTGCTGGAATCCAATCCCGGACCGGGTCTTGGCATATTGCTGGCATATTGCTTCTTTGGCAAGGGAAATGCAAAAGCAAACGCTTATGGTGCCAGCATTATTCACTTCTTCGGTGGTATCCATGAAATTTACTTCCCGTTTATCCTGATGAATCCGCTGACCGTTCTGGCAGCGATTGCCGGAGGGATTACCGGGACCTTCCTGTTTACACTGTTCAATGTCGGTCTTGTGGGGGTCAGCTCTCCCGGAAGTATCGTCACCATCATGATGATGGCCTCGGCCGGAGATCAGCTGCTGATTCTGCTGGCCGTGCTTGCTTCCACCGCCGTCAGCTTTCTGGTTGCCGCAGTGATTGTGAAGCATTCCAAACAGAATGATGAGGATGTAAATAAGAATCTGAAGGAAGCCGCAAAGCAGATGGAGTCTTTAAAGGGAAAAAAATCCCGGATATCTTCTGTGTTTGAGGAAAAGGAGACTGTGACGGATTTTCGTACAGTAAAGCGTATTGTGTATGTATGTGATGCCGGGATGGGCTCTTCTGCCATGGGCGCGAGTGTGATTGCCAAGCGGCTGCGAAAGGCAGGAATCACAGATATCACAGTGGAGCATGCCCGTGTAATGGAGCTGCCGGATCCAAAGGCCGATATCATTGTGACGCACGTGTCTTTGCGGCAGGTCGCACATGAGAAACAGCCGGATATCGAAATCATATCCATTGAGGATTATTTGAATGCACCGGAATATGATGCGCTTGTAAACAGCATCAAGGCAGCGAGGTCATAATACCGATAAAAGGAATCTGAGCGTATTTTAGGATTCCTTTTTTAAAAGGAGGGTTCTATGTTAAAGGCACTCGTATTTGATTTCGACGGTGTCATCGTCGATACAGAAACACAATGGTACTATATATACAGAGATTGGTTGAAAAAGGCCTATCATTATGATTTGCGCATACAGGATTATCTGGTGTGCGTCGGCTCCAGCAGTGAGCGACTGTTCGCCTTCCTGAAGCAAAAGCTTGGTACGGATGAGGATATCCGCAAATTTGAGAAACAGGCAATGTCAGAATTTATTGAGCGTACCCGCAATCTTCCGGCGATGGAGGGCGTTGCGGAACTGGTCACTGCTGCAAAGGAAAAAGGACTGCGTCTGGCGATTGCGACATCTGCGACCAGAAAAAAGCCGCAGGTGCATTTGGAGCGGCTGCAGCTGCTGGAATATTTCGATGCATTTTCCACAGCGGAATTAAGCAGACACATCAAGCCTGCGCCGGATATATTTGTAAAGGCTGCAGAGCTTCTTGGCTGCTCCTGTACAGAATGTCTGGCGATAGAGGATTCCCGTAACGGCCTGATTGCAGCCGCTAGAGCAGGTATGCCGTGCCTGATTGTGCCAAACAAGATAACGGAATCCAGTGATTTTACAGGCTGCTATCGAAAGCTTTCCTCTTTGAAGGAGCTGAAACTAGAGGAACTCATTGCGGATTTTCAATCCTCATAGCAAAGGAGAAACATCATGTTAGAACATATAAAAGAAGAAAATGTCGAGGTAGGGGTTCATGCCGCAGATTGGGAGGATGCAATCCGCAAATCAGCAAAGCATTTGCTGGAAACCGGAAAAATTGAGGAACGCTATATCCGTGCAATGATTGATGCGGTGCATCGTGTAGGTCCTTATATCGTATTGGGAAAGCATGTTGCTTTGGCTCATGCCAGACCGGAATGCGGTGTCAACGAGCTATCGGTACATTTCACAACCTTAGAGCCGCCGATACCGTTTGGAAGTGAGAAATTTGATCCGGTATCACTGATTATCACGCTGGCTGCGGTCGATGCCGACAGTCATCTGGAGCTGATCAGTGAACTTGCGGATATCCTGATGGAGGAAGCGCATGTCGAGCGTCTGGTGAGCTGTGCAACCGAGCGGGAATTTGTTGAACTGCTGCGGAGGATGAAGGAGGAATTGGATGCTAATAACATTTGATATTGGAGGAACCTCCATCAAGTATGGTATCTTCACACTAAGGAAGGGGCAGCCGGTGTTTGTGATGCAGAATGAGATCAGCAGTGATGCCAGAGTATTGAAGGGACCAGGCATCCTGCAGCGCGTTGAAACGCTGATTGCAAAGGCTATGCAGCAGCAGGATATTGAAGGTATTGCTATTTCAACAGCAGGTATGGTAGACGCAGAGAAGGGGTGTATTCAGTATGCCAACGATAATATTCCAGAGTATACCGGCCTGGCGTTTAAGCAGCTGCTGGAAGCTCGCTTTCATATGCCCTGCTGGGTGGAGAATGATGTAAATGCCGCAGCTTTGGGGGAAACGGTGTTTGGAGCTGGAAGGGGCGCTGCACATGCGCTGATGCTGACAATCGGAACAGGAATCGGAGGAGCTGTGGTAATCGATCATACCATCTACCATGGCTACAGCGGAAGTGCCGGAGAAATCGGATACATGTGGGTAAAGGACCGTCACTTTCAGGATATTGCAAGCACCACGGCACTGATTCAGCATGTGGAAGCGAAGACACAGGAAGCTGATTTGAATGGAAAAATCATATGTGCACGGGCAAAACGCGGAGATGCTGTTTGTATGCAGGCAATCAAGGAGCTGTGCAGCCATATCGCTATTGGTGTCAGCAGCTGCGCCTGTCTGATGAATCCGCAAATCATTATTCTGGGAGGCGGTATCATGACACAGAAGGAATTGTTTGCACCGTTGATGGAAGCATATCTAAAACAGTATATGAATGAAGAAATCTATGCACATACACAGCTTGCTTTTGCACAGCTGGGAAATCGTGCCGGAATGGCTGGCGCTTGCGCTTACTGGATGATAAAGGAAGGAATCCAGTTCGCTTGATATGCCTTGAGAACGATATGGTTGCTGTGAAGCATTGCAGGCGTGATGGATTTCAATATAATAGAATCAAAACCACATACCAATATAAGAACCTCGGATGATGTTCAGTATTTTGCTGAAAACTTCGAGGTTTTTTTAGAATGGTGTACGTATTTTATAAGTGCAGGATTCTTTAAATGCTTTGTATCTGTATATGCGTAAAACGATAAAAGTCTGCCATTCATGATCGTAAATCGTTACCACAGCTTCATCACAGAAATTCCAATGCATGCCTTTATCTGTAAAAAATAAAAAAATAATTTAGGATTTTTGCAGGTTGGAAACGTATAGAAATATATAGGAGGTTCTGCGATGCGTAGACAATACATATTTATACGCACCAGGGAGGAAAGGAGTCCAATGTCCGAATGGGTCGTCATCTGTTTGACAATCATTATGATATGCCCACGTATTCTGCATGAAGCAGGGTATCTGGCTGAGATCATTTCGAAGCACAGAAAGCGGCGCAGATAGACAGTAAGAACAGGGAGAGGAGGTGAAAAAACACGTCATCCATTTCCTGGGACTGGTGCCTTCTATGTAAAAAGGAGTAAAGTGTATCGAGCACTTTACTCCTGCTTGGGTCAAACGACCCGGGACTGGTTAGTAGTATTATACCCCAGTCCATATGGAATTTCAATAGCTCTTAACAAAGGTATCAGAGATTTTGTGAGTACGTTATTTCAAAATCTCAGAAAATAAAAAAATAATTTAGGATTTTTGCAGGTTTGAAACGTATAAAAGTATGTAGGAGGTTCTGCGATGCGTAGACAATACATATTTATACGCACTAGGAAGGAAAGGAGTCCAATGTCCGAATGGGTCGTCATCTGTTTGACAATCATTATGATATGCCCACGTATTCTGCATGAAGCAGGGTATCTGGCTGAAATCATTTTGAAGCACAGAAAGCGGCGCAGATAGACAGTAAGAACAGGGAAAGGAGGTGAAAAAACACGTCATCCATTTCCTGGGACTGGTGCCTTCTATGTAAAAAGGAGTAAAGTGCACCAACACTTTACTCCTACTTGGGTCAAACGACCCGGGACTGGTTAGTAGTATTATACCCCAGTCCAAATGGAATTTCAATAGCTCTTAACAAAGGTATCAGAGATTTTGTGAGTACGTTATTCTAAAATCTCAGAAAATAAAGAAATAATTTAGGATTTTTGCAGGTTTGAAACGTATAAAAGTATGTAGGAGGTTCTGCGATGCGTAGATAATACATATTTATACGCACTAGGAAGGAAAGGAGTCCAATGTCCGAATGGGTCGTCATCTGTTTGACAATCATTATGACATGCCCACGTATTCTGCATGAAGCAGGGTATCTGGCTGAAATCATTTTGAAGCACAGAAAGCGGCGCAGATAGACAGTAAAAACAGGGAAAGGAGGTGAGGAAGCACATTATCCATTTCCTGGGACTGGTGCCTTCTATGTAAAAAGGAGTAAAGTGTAACGAGCACTTTACTCCTGCTTGGGTCAAACGACCCGGGACTGGTTAGTAGTATTATACCCCAGTCCAAATGGAATTTCAATAGCTCTTAACAAAGGTATCAGAGATTTTTTGAGTGCGTTATTCCAAAATCTCAGAAAATAAAAAAATAATTTAGGATTTTTGCAGGTTTGAAACGTATAAAAGTATGTAGGAGGTTCTGCGATGCGTAGACAATACATATTTATACGCACCAGGAAGGAAAGGAGTCCAATGTCCGAATGGGTCGTCATCTGTTTGACAATCATTATGATATGCCCACGTATTCTGCATGAAGCAGGGTATCTGGCTGAGATCATTTTGAAGCACAGAAAGCGGCGCAGATAGACAGTAAAAACAGGGAAAGGAGGTGAGGATGCACATCATCCATTTCCTGGGACTGGTGCCTTCTATGTAAAAAGGAGTAAAGTGCACGAACACTTTACTCCTGCTTGGGTCAAACGACCCGGGACTGGTTGGTAGTATTATACCCCAGTCCAAATGGAATTTCAATAGATATCTCAGCATATTAGCATAATTATGCAGGTAGGGCATACCGAGCAAAAAAAGATGTTCACAGCAATCCCTGCTGCTTTTAATCCACCAAGTCCATGCGTATATAGGTTACATACTGGGTATGATCCTTTTGTGCTATATCGGCAATCAGATATTCCTCGTAGGCATAGGGACCGATTATCAAATTACATTGCTCGGCATATGCAAGCATCCGCTCATAGGTGCTCTGGATGGTATCATAAGGACCCTTATGCCATGCGCATAAATAGCTTCCTTCCCCACGGATATGTGTGTTTTGACGAATGTCCTTTTCAATTTTCATAAAAAGATATGAGAAATTTAGATAATCCCTGTTTCGTATATTATCTGTCTTAATCATACAGCCTACAGATTCCTGAACCAGGACATTATGCTCCTTGCAGAAGCTGATATATTCCTCCATGAAGGAGGCAAAGCTGCGGCTGGAGGCATTCTCCAGATCATCACTGCATAGCAAAATCTCTTTTGGGTATCGGCGTACGGCGATATCATCCTCCTCATGCGTTACCGCAAACAGCGTGCTGTCCCTCATATATACCATCATTCGTTTCAAGGCCAGCAGCTTTTCGATTTCCCTGTCCACCTCCTCAAACTTATCCTCCAGCAGCTGCAGAAACAATGCAGGACTGCGCTGTTCCAGAAACACCTTGATATCCTTCAGCGGCATGCCCATTTTTTTCAGCTTGGTGATGACGGAAAAGGTGTCGTACTGATGATAGGAATAATACCGATAGCCGTTATCGTTAATCATAATCGGCTGAAAGAGTCCAATCTCATCGTAATGAAACAATACATGCTTTTCTACACCGCAGATTTTCGCAAACTGCCCCGCTGTCAGATATTTCTTTTCTTTCATACACATTCTCCTCTTGACTATAAGGTTACCTTATAGTTTATGATAGTATAGCTCACGAACGACGTCAAGAAAGGAAGGGATATTTTGAAGCTTATTTTGCATTATCTGAAACGATATAAAAAACTATTCATCATCAATGTCATCTCCGTTTTCGGATTTGCATTGGTGGAACTTGGAATCCCGACCATTATTGCGGATATGATCGATGTCGGTGTTATGAATGCCGATACGGACTATATTATCCGCATGGGATTTGTCGTACTGCTGATTTCACTGATTGGAGTCAGCATGACAATCCTCCTCGGGTATTGCTGTGCAAAGATATCTACAGCAATCACCAGGGATATCCGAAATGATATCTTTGATCATGCGCAGCGATTTACTGCGTATGAATTTAACAGGTTCGGGATTTCTTCCATGATTACCCGTACCAACAATGATGCTTTTCAAATTCAGATGTTTGTCAATGTGCTGCTTCGTACCGCATTGATGACGCCAATCATGTTCGTTGCAAGCATTATCATGACGGCAAGAGCATCACTGCCTTTGAGCGGTATCATTGTTGCGACCATTCCGCTGATTATCATCGGAGTCTTTGTGGTTGCGAAAATCAGTAAACCGATTTCCGAAAATCAGCAGGCATCCTTAGACAGCCTGAACCGGATTTCCCGTGAAAATCTGAGTGGAATCCGCGTTATTCGTGCATTCGATAACGATGCATATGAACAACGGCGCTTTGATGATACAAACGGAAAATTCACCGACTACTCCAAAAAGCTGTTTAAGCTGATGATGATGACCTCACCGATTTTCTTCCTGCTTATGAATGTAGCAGGCTTGTGTATTTACTGGGTGGCTGCTTTGCTGATTCAGGGAGGCGATTTGCCGCTTGGTCAGCTGGTCGCCTTCATGGATTATCTGTTTCATGCCATGTTCTCCATCATGCTGTTTTGTACAGTTTTTATGATGTATCCTCGTGCAGAGGTCAGTGCCAAGCGTATTGAAGCGGTATTCGATACCGTGCCGCTGGTGCACAATGATGGAAAACGCAAGGAGGGAAGCCAGGAGGGAACAATCAGCTTTGAGCATGTGACCTTTGTCTATCCGGATGGCGAAGAGCCCGTATTAAAGGATGTCAGCTTTACCGCGAAAAAGGGCGAAACGATTGCCTTTATCGGAAGTACAGGGTCTGGAAAAAGTACACTGGTCAATCTGATACCGCGGTTTTACGATGTCAGTGAGGGAAGCATTCGGATCGACGGTGTGGATATTCGCGATTACGATCTGTTTGAGCTGCGCTCCCGCCTTGGTGTGATACCGCAGAAAGCCTTTTTATTCAATGGCACGATTGCGGACAATATCCGCTTTGGAAAACCGGATGCAACCATCGAAGAGGTTATCCAGGCAGCAAAAACCGCACAGGCATATGACTTCATCATGGAAAAGGAGCATGGCTTTGAGGAAGAAATCACCGAGGGAGCAACCAATGTTTCCGGCGGTCAGAAGCAGCGTCTTTCCATTGCCCGTGCACTGGTGCGCAAGCCGGATATCTATGTGTTTGACGATTCCTTTTCCGCACTGGATTTTAAAACTGATGCGACATTGCGCAAAGAGCTGAAAAAAGAAACCGGTGATGCCATCGTCATGGTTGTCGCACAGCGCATTTCCAGCATTATGGAAGCAGACCGTATCGTTGTTTTGAATGAAGGAAACGTCATCGGTACCGGAACTCACCGGGAACTGCTGAAGAACTGTGAAATCTATAAAGAAATCGCATTGTCTCAGCTAAGTGAGGAGGAACTGGCTCATGAATAAAAAGCTGTCATCATGTAAGCGGATCGTTTCCGGTCTGAAACCATTCATCTCTCCTTATAAATGGGAATTTGCAGGTGCAGTTCTCATGGTTATTATCAGTGTGGTTACCATGGTCAGTGCGCCAAGTGTGGAGGGGATGATTACCACACAGCTGGCAAGCGATTTATCACTCGCCGAAAGCATAGGAAAGCTCCAGGTAAATTTTGATGAGATAACGAAAATCATGCTGATGCTGGCATTTATCTATCTGGCGAAGACCCTGTCTCAGGTATTTGCGGTTATCTGGCTGACAAATGCTATTCAGCATGCCATGCAGGATTTAAGAAATGCGCTGCAAAGCAAGATTCGCCGCTTACCGGTACGCTACTTTGACAGCCATCAGTTCGGTGATGTGCTGAGCAGAATCACAAACGATGTGGATGCGATCAGCAACGCCCTACAGCAAAGCTTTGTCAATGTGGTTACTGGTGTCTTAACAATCATTCTGGCGCTGATCATGATGTTTCGCATCCATGTTCTCATGGCCTGCATCGCCTTTTTGATCATTCCGTTGTCCTTACTGATTACCATTTTTATCGTACGGCACTCCCAGAAGCGCTTCAAGGCACAGCAGGATGCACTCGGCGCATTGAATGGTGCTATAACGGAGCTGTATACCGGCTACAATGAGATTCTGCTCTTCAACAAGCAGCAGGAATCTATTGAGAAATTTCGGAACCTGAATGAAAATCTTCGACAGAATGCATGTACCGCACAGTTTGTATCCAGTACGATTGGACCATTGAATGCTCTGGTTACCTATCTGACCATTGGCGGAGTCGCAGTCGTTGGAACGATTCAAATCATACAGGGAAACCTGAGTGTTGGAAATCTGCAGGCCTTTGTCCGCTATATCTGGCAGGTCAATGATCCGTTATCTCAGATCTCCTCCCTGTCCTCACAGATCCAATCGGCCTTTGCGGCGATTGCCCGTGTCTTGGAAATTCTGGAGGAGGAAGAAGAGATTGCAGAGCTGAATCCACCTAAGCATATTGAACAGGTAAAGGGAAATGTCACCTTCTCACATGTTCGTTTCGGATATGGTGAGGAGCCGTTGATGAAGGATCTTAACGTAGAAGTGAAAAGCGGACAGATGGTGGCAATCGTTGGTCCTACCGGTGCCGGCAAAACAACACTGATCAATCTGCTGCTGCGCTTTTACGATGTCAATGGAGGAAGTATCTGCATTGATGGTGTGGATATCCGCGACATGAAGCGTGGAGAGCTGCGCGATATGTTTGGTATGGTATTGCAGGATACCTGGCTGTTTTCCGGAAGTATTTACGACAATATTCGTTATGGACGTCTGGATGCCCGCAAGGATGAAATCATTCACGCGGCGAAGATGGCGAATGTTCATCACTTCATTCGTACGCTGCCGGATGGTTATCATTCCGTAATCAATGAAGAAGCCAACAATATCTCACAGGGGGAAAAGCAGCTGCTTACCATAGCCCGAGCCATTTTAAAGGATCCGCAGATTTTGATTCTGGATGAGGCGACAAGCTCTGTCGACACCCGTCTGGAAAAAATGCTGCAGGAAGCGATGCACCGTGTGATGGAGGGAAGAACCAGCTTTGTCATTGCGCATCGTCTGTCCACCATTCGCTCTGCTGATTTGATTCTTGTGATAAACGATGGTGATATCGTCGAGCAGGGAACGCATGAGGAGCTGATGGAAAAACAGGGCTATTATGAAAAGCTGTACAATTCACAATTTGCCGATAAGGAATAGACGTGCAGCTCATAGCAGGAGCTTCGGACGCAGGTGACCTTGCTTTTAAAAGAGGATGCTATGCATATGTAAATTGAAAAGGTTGTGAAAGGCGTTTGTTTAAAGCCTGTTGAAAAAGAGGTCTCCATACTAAAGTGGTTCGATTGTCAAGGACAAAAGTTAGACAGTAATTAGAATCACGATATGATATCTCTCTAGTATGCCCCAAGGCAATATTGCTTTGGGGTTTTGCTTTTGTTGATTAAAAAGCGAAGGCGTCAAGTACCTGAAAAATACTCTAGAAAAAGAGTTCATTCATATATCATTCATTATCATTTAGCTAATACAATGCACTTAGTTCATTTACATAATCAAATGCTTTATATTTTTTCCACTTCTGAGGATTTTTTGATTGTAGCAATGTAGGAGAAGCCTCTTTTTTTTATATCCTTTATCCATGTGCATATATATTTTATTTCCATATATTCGTAAGAAAGCTCAATACTCGCTTGTGGCTTCGTATATGCTTATGCTATGTACTGCTTCAGCTTTTTTTGCAGCTTACGGGCATGCTCCACCATTTCGTGATAATCCAGATTTCCTCTTATGAGCACCTGTTGATTCATAAGGATATCCTCATAGCCCTTTGAGAGATGGATGCGAACGATGATATGAACCTGCTCATTGCCATTTACCAGGCTATTCGTCATTGCATTTGCTATCGCATTTGCTATGGAGGCTCCGACCGTTTTCAATACCGGACGATTCAGCACCTCTATATGTTTTAAATCGTGCAGCGCATAAGCCTTACCGCTTTGTAGGAAATAGATTCTGTCGTTTTCCGCTCTGAAAAAATCACGGGACTTCATAAGCCCTCACCTTTTGACAGATAGCATCTTCTATCTATAATATAACACAAAGCATATACCTATAGCAGAGGGAATGAGAAGGATGAGAGGAATTTAGAAGGTTTTGCTGGAAAAGGGTTTTGCCTTCTTGTAAGTATGGATAAAATACGGTATAGTAATGGAAGAAAGAATTATATTGACAGAAAACACAGGAGGTAGTGTACAATCACACAAACAATTATTTTTCATTAGGAACCTTTTTTGTATTTTCAACATATAATTGCATAAGCTAGTAAAAAGATAATGGAGGAATCAATGAATGAGAATCAAGAATGACGATGTTCTGGCACATTTGCGCAGTTTTGGCTTTACTATGCAGGAAAGCAATGCTCAGGGATTTATTCGCTGGCAGAAACGTATCGGAGATATGCTTGTCACCATCGCGAACGGACAGTTTGAAAATAAGATCCGGGTATCCCTTTTACAGGACAGCGATGGTAATATCCGTACATCCTATAAGGATATTCTTGCTTATACAGAGCTGATCTGTTCTTTGCAGGACGCAGGCCTGACGGGTATGAGTCAGGATTGCACCTGCTATAAAGAGGAGGATGTGGTGGAGCCGATGGATAATCCACTCATTTCCTTTCCGCGAAAACCGGAGGGCTTTATGGCGCAGTAATCGGATGCACAAGGGGAATCAGTTGCAATCGCGCTTTTCTGCAAGTATAATGTAGGAAATAAAAAGGGGTGATATCGTGATTGATGGACATATGCATCTGGAGAATGGTCCGCTAACCGTGGATTATGCAATGAAATATGTAGAAGCCGGCGTAAAGGCAGGGATGGATACCATACAGATTCTGGATCATACCCATCGGTTTTTGGAATTTAAACCGATGTATGAAAATCTGAAGCAGGCGTCTGTTTATCAGAAGGAATGGTTTGAAAAGAAAACGCTGGAGTCGCTGCAGGCCTATTTTGATCTGATTGCGGAAATGAAGAAAATGGAGCTTCCGATTGAGGTTCGTTTCGGTCTTGAGGTGTGCTATGCTCCACAGGATAAGGAATTTCTTCGTGAGTTACTGGCAGGTTATCCTTACGATTTTCTGATTGGAAGCATTCATTCCATTGACGGATTGCTGTATGATATGAATGGGTTTTCCCGGGAAATATTATGGGATAAATATGATACAAATGCCATTTACAGGCGGTATTATGAAATTATGGAGGATATGATTGAAAGTGATCTGTTTACACAGATCGGTCATCCTGATCAGCTGAAGATTTTTCATTATGAACCGGATTATGATTTGAAGCCGACCTATGAAAAGCTTGCAGGGCTGGCTAAGGAGCATGATGTATATATGGAAACCAACACCGGCTGTCATTACCGTTATTTGCATGAGGATGTCGGTACCAACCAAGCATTTCTGAATATTCTACAGGCACATGGTGTTAAAATTATGACGGCCAGTGATGCGCATCAGCCGCAGCATGTGGGAATGCATATTGCTGAAATCAGTAAACAGCTGGGGCTGAACTAGCGGAAAGGATAACAAAGAAATGGGTTTATATTTTGTAAGACATGGGCAGACTGACTGGAATGTCAGAGGAAAGCTGCAGGGGAAAAGCGATATTGCATTGAATGAGACCGGTCGCTTACAGGCTGTGAAAACAAGAGAACAGCTGAAGCAGGTAGCTATGGATGCCATTTATTGTTCACCGCTGCAGCGTGCCAGAGAAACAGCTGAGATTATCAATGCATTGTGGGGGCTTTCCATCCAGTGTGATGAACGCCTGATGGAGAGAAGCTTCGGTAGTATGGAAGGCGCATTGCGAAAGGATGTTCCCTTTGATGATTTGTGGGCATTTTCCTCAGCATCCATGTTTGCGGGCGGTGAGGATACCGCGCATTTCTATGAACGGGTAGAGAGCTTTTTAAGGGAGATTCTACCAGATGCACAGGACAAGGAAATTCTGATTGTAGCGCATGGCGGAGTCAGTATACCCTATCAGTGCTTCTTCGAGGGCTATGCGTGTATGGAAAATCTGAGTGATCTTATCATTGCGAATTGTGAAGTTAAGCAGTATGCGTCAAAACAAATACAGGAATTAGTGAAGGGATGAATGTCCCTTTTTTTCTTATCTGATTCAAATAATGCGGCAGCCTTCGCAAGCAGTCTGTACCGAAGGGACACCATTTCTGTTTACAGTGGAATCTCTGCATATCCCGAAAACAGGTACGCAACAGCAAACGATTCGCAAACGGAGCTGTTTTTGATGTTTTATATAGCTGCATACCTGCTTTATTCTGTCTGTGAGCAGTTGGATTTTCTTGCTTGTTTAAGGGCTAAAAACCATGGTAAGCATTGACATAACCATGGAAAAGAATTACAATAAAATGGTGGGTAACGATTTCTTGTGAAATATTGCACGAATAAGAAAACGGTACATATCCGCACTTGCAAATGTTGTTTAATAGAGGAGATGACATTGCAGAAACAGCTACAGCTTTCCTGAAGGGGAAGGTGGCATAAAGGTAAATCTATCATGGATTATGAGAAAGGAGAAATGACATGATTTATTCAAAAGAAGTTGAAAACATGTGCACTGTAAAGTGTGGTGCGAGCCATGGATGTGCACCTATTCCTGAAGAAGGAAAATGGGTTTATTCAAGAGAAATCAAAGACATCTCTGGTTTGACACACGGTATTGGTTGGTGTGCTCCTCAGCAGGGTGCCTGCAAACTGACATTAAACGTAAAAGAAGGTATTATTGAGGAAGCTCTGATCGAAACAATCGGATGCTCCGGTATGACTCACTCTGCTGCAATGGCAAGTGAAGCAATCGTAGGAAAGACACTGCTGGAAGCAGTTAATACAGACCTTGTTTGCGATGCAATCAACACTGCTATGCGTGAACTGTTCTTACAGATCGTCTATGGACGTACACAGTCTGCATTCTCTGAAAACGGACTTCCTGTAGGAGCTGGTCTGGAAGACTTAGGTAAGGGTACACGTTCTCAGGTTGGTACAGTTTACTCTACCAAGGTAAAGGGACCTCGTTACCTGGATCTTGCAGAAGGATATATTCTGAAAATGGGTCTTGACGAAAACGGAGAAATCATCGGTTACGAATATGTAAACATGGGTGTCTTCATGGATGCTGTCAAGAAGGGTGTAAACGCTGAAGAAGCTTTAAACAACGCTAAGAAAACATACGGTCGTTACGCAGATGCTGTTAAGTACATCGACCCGCGACACGAATAGGAGGAAAAATCATGGCATTATTTGAAAGTTACGAAAGACGTATTGATACGATCAATAAAGTTTTAAACTCATATGGTATTTCTTCTATCGAAGAAGCAAAGAAACTGTGTGACGATTTAGGTGTTGATGTATACAACATCGTGAAGGAAATCCAGCCAATCTGTTTTGAGAACGCTTGCTGGGCTTACATTGCTGGTGCTGCAATCGCAATCAAAAAAGGCGAAAAGAGCGCATATGATGTAGCAAAATCACTGGGTGAAGGTCTGCAGAGCTTCTGTATTCCTGGATCCGTTGCAGATGACCGCAAGGTTGGAATCGGACACGGTAACCTGGCTGCTATGCTGCTGAGCGATGAAACAAAATGTTTTGCTTTCCTTGCAGGACACGAAAGCTTTGCTGCTGCTGAGGGTGCTATCGGTATTGCACGTAATGCAAACAAGGCACGTAAAGAACCGCTGCGCGTTATCCTGAATGGTCTGGGAAAAGATGCTGCAAAGATCATTTCTCGTATCAATGGATTTACATATGTTGAAACTCAGTTTGATTACTTCACAGGAGAATTGAAAGAACTGTCCAGAACTGCTTATTCTCAGGGAGAAAGAGCTGCTGTAAACTGCTATGGTGTAGACGATGTTCGTGAAGGTGTTGCAGTTATGCACCACGAGGGTGTCGATGTTTCCATCACTGGTAACTCTACAAATCCTACACGTTTCCAGCACCCGGTTGCAGGTACATACAAGAAAGAATGTATCGAACAGGGCAAGAAATACTTCTCTGTAGCAAGCGGTGGTGGTACCGGACGTACCCTGCACCCAGATAACATGGCTGCTGGTCCTGCTTCTTATGGTATGACTGATACGATGGGACGTATGCACTCTGATGCACAGTTTGCAGGTTCCTCTTCTGTTCCTGCTCACGTAGAAATGATGGGTCTGATCGGTATGGGTAATAACCCTATGGTTGGTGCCAGTGTAGCTGTAGCTGTAGCTGTTTCTGAAGCAATGAACAAATAATAAACGAGAAAGCCTTTGAAAAAAGGCTTTTTTTCGTTTATGGAAGGGGGAAGCGCATGGAAATGCAGGGGGTTCCTATAAAATTCCTACATCTGTATTCCTGTATGATTTATCAAGCGTGAAGCCATTTCGGCTTTTAGCGGCATATGAATAGCAATCGGAATCAAAAGGAGCTGCACTGATTGATTTATGAAGAAGCTCTCCCCTTATCTTTTGCACAGGAATTTCATCCATCCCCTTTGTCCATGCTTTCCTAGCTGAAAGTCTGCAATGTAAATAGCGAATGCATGCAATCCATTGGAAGCCGTATCCGATCCAAACCGCAGAAGGATTCGTATGGAAGGCAGTACAACAGGCTGTGTCTGGAGGCTGACTGTGATCCAAAAACAGCATGCCCCTGATTGGCTGTGGCAATGCAGCGGCTAACGAATCTGTTCCTCTGTATTTAAACTTTTTTCAGTATGCTTCTATTTTTAAGCTGGTACGCTCTGTTGTCACTTTTCCTTCTTCCTTTTTTACTGAAAGAAGCAGGTTGCGGTAACGGTTTTCGGGCATACTGAGATACATAGAAGGATGATTTATGCGGTGTTGTGTTTGTAAAAGTAAAAATTTATCAAAAAGATTCTGCTGAAGTGAAAAGTTAAATTCCACTTTCAAAAGGCGAATAAAAAATGTGGAACTTTCTTCTACAGAAGTCTATACAGAGCATAAATATAGCGTTAGAAAGGGTTTCAAATAGGTAGAAGTAAGTAA
>NZ_JANGCA010000040.1:0-43307 GCF_024463855.1 Clostridium sp. DFI.1.208
TCAAAAAATTCAATATATCCTTCAAAATATACAAAAAAAGACAATTTCATTTCGAAAATTGCCTATATACAATAAAAAGCCTATGTCCTTACGAAAAGGTATAGGCTTTTGTCAACAATCTGACATACGGTTTACCGTATGCTTTGTGGGCGCAGGGTCTCCAGATGATCGATAAACAGCTGAATCTGCAGAGCTGCTGTTTCATCCAGATATTCATGAAACAGAAAGGGGAGAGAGACGGGGGCATTGTTTCGCACGATGATCAGTGATAACAGATAATTACCGACGACCTGCGGGGAGATTGTTGACAGGGGAATGTCCCATGCGGTCAACAGGTCTTCATAAAACTGTATTTGTGATTTCTGAAAAGAATCGAAGCACTGCTTTGTCAGGCGCTGATACAGCCATACCTCTTCCTCCGGAGAAAGAATGAACAACCGATGCTCTTTGTGATGCAGCAGCGGATGCAAAAAGGCTTCGATTTTCCCTCTCCAATCCAGTGTGTCATCTGCCTGTGTCTGTTGCAGAAGCTGTAAAATCGACATTCGCTGTTCATCGATGATATCGATAATCAAATCGCCCAGCGTTGGATAAAAGGTATAGAAAAATGGCTTTGAAATTCCTGCCAGCTGTAAAATCTCCGGTAGCTTGACATTCTGAATGCCCTGCTTCAAATAAATTTCCAGACCAATGTTGTGCAGCTTCATTTTCAGGGCGGATCGCTCCTGCGAACTGTATGCCTTTCTGGACATATGCTTCCTCCTTTCCGTATCCCATTTGTTTGCTTTTGATTCATTCACGGGTGCTTTTATTATAGCATATTTGTCAGCATATGCCGGGCCTGCTGCCTGTTTTTTGAAATATACAGCCGTAATTTCTTCCTTCAGGACAGAGGAAACTGCGCATTCCCAGCAAGCAAATGCAGGGCAGAGACTTAATATGGGCACTGTGAATATTGGCAGCTGTGCAAAGACGTGATTGCAAAATTGTGATAAAATAAAGAGACTTCGATTCATGACACTGCGAGTTACGATATGCTGCTAGCTTGTGCTAGGCACCTGTGAGAGAAGCAGCCACTGTGTTTCCCTTGACTAGAGGAAATAGGCAGCACAATGCAAATGAAAGCTGCAGGGAATCGGTATGAAAAATGAAGGACGTACAGATACTGTCTGTATACCAGAAGGAGGCAATGACATGGAACAGAAAAAACATGTGTATATGGCGATTGATTTGAAATCCTTTTATGCTTCCGTGGAATGCATCAGCAGGCAGCTGGATCCGTTGACTACCAATCTGGTTGTTGCGGATGCGGGGAAAACAGAGAAAACGATATGTCTGGCGGTGACACCCTCTCTGAAAAAATACGGTATATCCGGTAGGGCAAGGCTGTTTGAGGTTGTTCAAAAAGTAAAGGAAATCAATGCAGCGCGCAGACTGGCGGCACCGGGACATACGTTTTGCGCAGAGTCCTACGACGAGCATGCGCTGGAAACCGATCCAAAGCTTGCAATGACCTATATCGCAGCTCCTCCGCGCATGGCCTATTATCTAAAGCAGAGTACGAAAATCTATGAAATTTATCTGAACTACATTTCTGCGGATGATATCCATGTGTATTCGATCGATGAGGTTTTTCTGGATGTGACGAGCTATCTGAAAGCTTATCAGACAACCCCGCGACAGCTGGCGAAGCGCATCATTTCCGATATTCTGAAGGCTACCGGTATCACTGCGACTGCGGGTATCGGTACCAATCTGTATCTGTGCAAAATTGCGATGGACATTGTCGCAAAGCATATACAGGCGGATCAGGATGGTGTGCGGATTGCGCAGCTGGATGAAATGCGGTATCGCAGGCTGTTGTGGAATCACAGACCGCTGACAGATTTCTGGCGCATTGGCAAGGGCTATGCGAAAAAGCTGGAACAAATCGGTCTGTATACGATGGGAGACATTGCCAGATGCTCCCTTGGTACAGCACAGGATACGTACAACGAGGAACGCCTGTATCAGCTGTTCGGTGTGAATGCAGAGCTGCTGATCGATCATGCATGGGGATATGAGCCATGTACGATGGCAGATATCAAGGCATATCAGCCGGAGAATACAAGCATCGGCACCGGACAGGTATTGAGCTGTCCCTATGATACGGAGAAAGCAAGACTGGTTGTTAAGGAAATGCTGGATTTGCTTGCTCTTTCTCTGGTTGATAAGGGACAGGTCTGTGATCAGATTGTGCTGACAATCGGCTATGATATCGAGAATTTGAAAACAGCTGCTCCCTATATAACGGAGGTCACAACTGATCGTTATGGAAGAAGGATACCAAAGCATGCCCATGGTACGGCGAATCTCAAACAGCATACGGGATCATCCAGATTGATGATCGATGAGGTGATGAAGCTCTTTGACAGAATTGTGAATCCGCATTTCACAGTGCGCAGAATCAATATTTCCGCAAATCATGTTGTGGATGAGACACAGGTACCGCGCAAGGCTGCGGTAGGTCAGCTGGATCTGTTTGTGGATTATGATGCATTGCACCAGCAGGAAGAAAAGGAGCGCGTGCTGCTGGAAAAGGAGAAGGCTCTGCAGCAGGCTACCCTGCAGATTAAGAAAAAGTATGGAAAGAATGCCGTTTTAAAGGGCATGAATCTGGAGGAAGGCGCCAATACCATCCGGCGAAACGATACCATCGGCGGTCACAAGGCATAAAAGGAGACAGGTATGAGAAAACAGCGTACAGACACATATGAGGATATGATTCATCTGCCACATCCGGTATCAAAAAAGCATTCACAGATGCCGATTCGAGACAGAGCAGCCCAGTTTGCGCCATTTGCCGCGCTGACAGGACACCGGGAGGCCATTCAGGAAGCACAGCGCCAGATAGAGCAGCGCAAAATTCTGGATGAAAACAGAAACATGCTGAACAATGAAAGACTGCAGGAGATTCTGCTGCATATCAGTGAGCAGCCGCGCATCCGGGTAACCTATTTTCAGCCGGATGAACGTAAGCACGGTGGAGCGTACCGTACACTTATCATGAATTTAAAGAAAATTGATGAGTATAACCGCAGACTCATCTGCAGTGATCATTCCTGGATACCGCTGGATGATATTTATGAAATAGAGCTGCTTGAGGAATAGCACCGGAAGCAGTGATGGGACGTCTTTATGCTCATTTCCCTATAAAAGAGTATGTGACTCCTGCGAAAGGAAAAGAGAGGGACTGTGCCTGCTTAACCACTGCTTTGCAGGTATCCTTGGTTTTCTGTCATATTGGATGTAATCTATAGTATGGATTCTATTGATAAATTATTTAAAATAATGTAAAAAATAAAATAAAGTTTCAGGTTGTGCTATAATGAAAGAAATGATATCTGCAGCGAAATGTAGAAAGGATTGCGTGCTTTTCTTTCCGAAGACAGCGCCTGAATGCATAGGTGAACGGGGGACGGATGTACATGGATGCTGTAAGATGCCTGTGGGTGAAATAGCTTCACTCACAGGATAAAGGGCAGATAAAGTGGAGGATTACGATATGGTACAGATGAAGCCATCAGCTGCAGGCAGCGCAGATATGGGAATGCTAGAGGATTTGCAAATGGCAGTCAGTCTCCATCAGCTGGATGATGCATTGACCGTGCTATGGGCAAACACGGCGTTTTATCAAATGTTGGGTAAAAAGCAGGAAGATTTCAAAGAATCCCTTGTATTTTCTTCCTGCTTTTCCGATGTTATTCAGGATTTTCAAAAACTGTATTCCTCACTTTGTGCGGCAGATGAGTGCGGGCAGCGCCAGGTGAAGCTGCGCAGCAGCATGAGAATTGCTGATGATGTGCGAATGGTTGAAATTGCCGGGACCATAGGGGATGCAAAGCAGGGAGGGCAAGAGGTGCTGCTGTGCTATACCCCATGCACAATGCTGGCGGATGAGCGCCGCCAGCTATTGACGGCAAATCGGGAAATGACGGATAATTTTAAATGGATGATGGCAGCCTATACGGGAAATGTGTATATCAGCGATATGGACACATACGAGCTTTTGTATGTGAACAAAAAATCCTGTGATACGCTGCAGGCGAGTGAAGCACAGCTGCTCGGCAGAAAATGCTATGAGGCTATTCAGGGGCTGGATGCACCATGTCCGTTTTGTACGAATGCGCATCTAAAGAAAAACGAAACCTATAGCTGGGAATTTTATAATTCAAAATTAAAACGAACCTTTATGATTAAGGATCGTAAGCTGGACTGGTTTGGACATGCCGCCAGAATTGAATTGTCCTATGATATGTATAGTGAGGAATACAAGCTTGCGAAAAAGGATCAGGAAAGAGAAGCAATTTTGAAAACGATTCCGGCCGGTATGGTGCGATTTGATGCAAGGGATTTCGATACGATTTTGTGGTATAACGGCATATTTCTGGATATGATCGGCTGTACAAAGGAGCAGCTGGAGGAAGAGCTGCATTCCCGCTGTTCAAAATATGTCCATCCGGATGATCTTCCCCGTATTTCACAGGTATGCGCAGGTCTGAAAAATACAGGGGACAATGCTGTCCTAGAGGCCCGGGCATTTACACGCAGCAAAGAGGAGCGCATATGGACGGTAACATTATGCTATATCAGCGGAGAAGACAGCTGGGATGGGATTCCATCCTTTTACAGTATCGGACTGGATATCACAGAGGAGCGTCAGCAGATGGAACGGCTGCGTCACAAAGCCGAAAAGGATGCATTGACCGGCATCTATAACAGGGAAACGATGAAGCAGCAGATTCAAAGCTATCTGATGGAAAATCCCAATACCATAAATGCGCTGCTGATGATTGATACGGATAATTTCAAGCAGATCAATGATACACACGGTCACATTACCGGGGATTTTGTGTTGAGCGAAATGGCTGCCGGGATGAAGCGGATGGTGAGAAAAACGGATATTGTCGGTCGCATCGGCGGGGATGAGTTTACTATTTTTATTAAGAATATTGTCTCGGCAGATGCCGCCAAGGAAAAGGCAGAAGCAATTTTAGACATGTTTCGCAGGCTGTTTTCCAAAGAGAAGAAGCCGATCCGGGTTACCTGCAGTATGGGAATCGCCCTGTATCCAAGAGATGGCGAGAATTTTCAGAAGCTGTATGAATGTGCAGACAAAGCCCTATATCAGGCGAAGCAGCTTGGAAAGAACAGCTGCTGCATGTACGATGCAAAACTGTTGAGCAATCTTACGGCTTTACAGAATTCCTCCATTGGAGCGGCCATCGATTCGGAACAGAAGTATGCGGAGAGTGCGGATAATCTGGCCCGTTATGTATTCCGTATATTGTATCATTATGAAAATCTGGATGATGCAGTCAATCTCATTCTGGAAATCGTAGGGAAGCAGTTTGATGTCAGCCGTTCCTATGTTTTTGAAAACAACAGAGATGGAAGCCGCGGCTTCAATACGTATGAGTGGTGCAATGAAGGGATATCCTCTGAAATGGCGCAGCTGCAGAATGTGAATTACAAGGAGCTGGGCGATTATGAAGCTCTGTTTCAGGAGGAGCATATCTTTTACTGTCGGGATATTCAAAGCCTTTCACCGACGCAGATTGCACTGTTTGCAAGTCAGGGAATCCATTCCACCCTGCAATGTGCATTTTATGACAATGGGATTTTCAGCGGCTTTATCGGCTTTGATGAATGCACGGGAACACGGTTCTGGACAAGAGAGGAGGTCAGCTCCCTCTCCCTGATTTCACAAATCCTGGCAACCTTCCTGAAGCTAAAGCGAATGGAAGCGGCAACCCATGTCGAAGAATGACAGCCGCAGCAAGGAACACGGGAAAGGAAAGAGAGGCTTTGCCTTATGAAACTGGAACACGGCTTCACAACGAGGGAAGAGTGGGCGGAATTTTTTAATCAGTATTATGCCTCTATTCGCCTCATTAACCAAAAGGCGAACGAGCTGCTGCATACGAAGGATGGTGTGGAGAGCTGGATAGAAAAATATAAGGAATGCTCTGCTCTTCAGCGCAGCATATATGTATCCGGGAATCAACAGATGCAGCGTCATATCGAATATTTCCTAGAGGATAATACGCGTCTGCAGGACGCAATCGCTGATTCGCTGCTGTCCTATCAGTTTCGCTACTGTACAAGGATGGAGGATACCGATCTCACCTATCGCTCTGCCTGTATGCTTTCCACCTATTATACCGGCAGACATGATGAGATTTCCCTGATGAAGTGTAGCTTTATCAAGCTTGTCTGCTTTGCTTATCTGGATACTGTGCATTTTCGGACACGCTCGCTGGAGCTGGTCACCCAGATGCAGGAATGCTATGAGAGATTATATGAGCAGCTTTCTCAGGAGGATCAAAGTCTAGGATTATCCATTTATGATTATATGTCCACCCTTTTATTTGAGCATAATGACAGCGTTGAAAATTATAATACATATTTCAATCAGACACTGCTGCCATCCTATCAAAAGGGACTGCATAGCTATGAACGCTTTATCGCCAAAGCTGATTGGACGCTGGAGGTCAATGAAATCGTTCCGTATCTAAAAATAAATTACATGAATTCCTTTACGATGAGCGTTTTGAATTTACAGAAGGGAATGCTGTCCGCATCCAATTTGAGCATTCTGCACGATATGTCCCATCAGGCTCTGCTGGCCGCGCAGCAGCAAAAGGACGGAAGTCCCTTTGACCTTATGAAGTGGCAGCTGACATGTGCGATGTGTGACTATCTGCGACAGGACAGGGATGCAGAAGCCATGGCTGCGCTTGTCGAGACGATCGACAGCCAAATTCCCTATCAGTGCAACCGCAGCCGCAAGGAGCTGGATGATTTACAATTCAATCTGTTATTATCCTTATGCAATGTGATTTATGCACTGTCAAGGGACGTTGATATGTCGATGCATGTTGAGCGGATTCTGGAGAAGGTGATTGGCTATATCGCATTTCTTCCATCGGATATCTTCACGGAATATCGTATTTCGCATGCCGTTTATTATGAAATTATTCCACTGCTCTCCTTGGTAAAGGAAGCGGAGGATGTCATTCGATATTTTATGGATTTGTTTATGCTGCGCCAGCCGCAGACACTGATTCATACCTATATGGTGGCGGCGTGCAGTGAGGCTATCCTGCAGCAGCTGCTGAAAGAAAAGCCGGAGCTGCTGATCGGTCTGCTGGGCTTAAACAGTGTGGAGGCAATCCAGCAGAATGGTGACAATCTGCTGGCATATATTCACAATGCCGCGCTGGTGCATGATGTAGGGAAGGTGCTTTGTACAAGTGTCATCAATACACAATACCGTAGCATAAGCGGACTTGAATTTGAAGCAATTCAATATCATCCTCTCACAGGCAGACACATTCTTTCCAGGATTGGGAAGCTTGCAGCCTATAGCGAGGTTGCCGCAAATCATCACAGAAGCGTAGACGGTGTATTTGGCTATCCGCAGGGTGTGGAACCACCATCAGAAGCCTATCATTTATTTACCTGTATTATTACCATTTCAGACAGTCTGGATGCCGCAACCGACAGCTATGGAAGAAATTACGCTTCCTCCAAAACATTTACCCGTGTACTTGAAGAAATGAAAAACGATGAGAATCGCTATCATGCAGAGCTGGTGCGCTTCATTGAGGAATGTATACCGCTAAGAGAAGAGCTGTCCTATATCATCCGCTGTAAACGGGCAGAGGTATATGAACACGTCTATCATCTGTTGAAGGAAAAGCAGGACAAGAATGAGAGAATCTGGCAGCGGCAGAAGCAGCAGGCTTAACATGGGATGAAGAGATTTTCCTTAAAAGGCTGTTGTAGTGAGATAACCATACAAGGAGCCCGCAGCAGTTTTGCAAAAATTCAGAAATCGCTTTTAACAGCCTTCACAGGAAGCTTGCGAACATATGATTTCAAACGGACGATTACCCGTGTGACTTATCATCACCAGAGTGTCGTCTTTTTCCTTTCATAAGAAATAGAACCATGGCTGAGGGGGGACGAATGTTGAGATCATTTCAGCGATAAAGCTATGGGATTTAGTGATTGAATAAACAGAGCGGACAGTTTTTATACGCATAAGGTGAATAAAAACTAGGCGGCTGAAGTATAAGCATCTCTTTTCGCATTCGTAAACAAGACTATGCCTGTGCAAACCCAAGCTATTATGGAAACAGACAAAGCAGCCAATAAAAAGGATTCCCCATGACATATAGCGTGTTGCTTCCTCGCATTGGATATGTCAGAGAAATCCTGTCGATAAGTTGAAGAATATCGTCGTGATTTGTTTTATAATTTCAGCATTTGCGTGCGTTTGAGTGAAAGAAGCAGGAGATAAAACATGAGGAACTGCGCTTACCAAATCATAAAAGGCGTATTCCGGTTACACCCATGGTATCATCTCAGGGGTTCCTTTCCTTATTTTTGAAATTTTACATTGATATCGCCGTATTCTAAGCTGATTTGCAGCTTGCGGCGGGAGCTGTTTTCATATTTGGTCGGAAGCGTATTGTCCCCATGCTCTGCTTCGGAAAGAATGTTGAAATCATCAATACTTCCTTTTACAGCGGCGCTAAAGTTGCCACGCTCGCCTTCCATCAGAATATTATCGGCATCCAGCTCTGTGATCATCGTATCACCATACGCACTTTCCATGTTCATTTCCTTTGCGGAAAGCGTCTGCAGGGTGAGATCCGAGCGCTCCAGTGAGAAATCTGCGTTCTCTGTAATGGTAAGTCCTGTACTGCGGATATCGCCATAGGCGCTTTCTATCTGCAATGCCTGTGCCTTCAGCTTTCCAAGATTTACCGGAGCATGCTCATGATAAAGTGAAATATCCTTTGTGATTTCCGTTTCGTCCAACGTGATATCAGAATAGGCGGTCGTAAGCACAGCACTGTCTGCCTTCAGATTTTTGGAAATGATATCGCCATGCTCACTGTTCAGCTGCAATGCCTGCCTGCTGTTTACATCGTCCAGAACAACGCTGCCATAGGCTACATCGAGTGTTACTGCTTCCGCTTTCAGCTTGGAAAGGCTGACATTGCCATGATCATTGTTGATCGTGATATTCTGATATACCGTATCCTGTACAGTTACATTGCCATGCGAGGTGTCAATCTCCAGACTGCCATGAAAGGCTTTCGGCAGCTCGATTGTAATCGGAATACTGAGCTCACGGTCAAAATCAAACAAGTTGAATTGAAGGCTCTTTGTCGCACGTTTCAGCTGCAGGGAGGTAGAATCGTTTGTGACATTTATCGGATACTCATCATTTTCCTCATACTGGATATGAATGTTATCATCCTTTGCAGGAAGAATATTGATTTCACTGTGATAGCTGTCAATCCGAATCGAGGAGAGCTGCTTCACTGGAATTGTTTTTTCTCTTTTCATATATGGTTTATGCTTGACCGTCTGCAGATTCTCCACCTTGTAATCGGCCATCGCAAAGCCGCCGCCAATCATCAGAAGACCAAGCAGAATACAGATGATTGGAACGTATTTCAAGAGCTGTTCCTTTGTGATTTTCATTTAGTTCACCGCCTTTACAAATAGCTGCCGGATGGCTGCTGTCCAGATACCGGTCCGGCTTTTCAGCCACGCAATGGATATGCGCAAGAGCTTCCAGCACAAAGGAAGCAGTCCAAAGATGAAAAGAACAGAACCAAGCAATACAACGCCGGAAGCGGCATTCATCCTCCAAATCGGTATCAGATTCCATAATGCAGCGGTAAGGAAGCAGACAAATGCCAGTAGGATACAGAATAAAACGGCAATCAGTATCCACAGCATCAGATATACTACAAATGCCATGCAAAGGAGTGTCATCCAGAATGGAAAAAGCAATACCAGCGCTGTCATTTTCCAGCCACGTTTTCTATTTCCCGCGGCTGCCTGCACAGCCTCCTCTTCCATCTGCAGATCACGCTCCGCAAATACCTGCTTCACGATTGTTTCAATGGAATCCAGACTTGCTACAGCCTCTGCTTCACTCATGCCGTCCTCGATGCGATCCTCAATCGTCTCATTGTAATAATTTAATAAATGCTCCTTCTCTACCTGTGGAAGCTGAAATAAACGCTTTTCCAGCAGACTTATAAATTCCTGTTTATTCAAATTCATCCCCTCCTTTGATAAATTCATAAATATTCAGCATGGATTGCCATCCCGCCAGAAAATCCTGAATGCGGGCTATGCCGATATCCGTAATCCTGTAATATTTTCTCAGACGTCCGTGGTGTTCAACGGAATAAATACTGAGGCATTTGCTGTTTTCCAGCCGTCTGAGTATGGGATACAAGGTTGATTCTGAGATTTCTATATATGGGGAAATATCCTTTACGATCTTATAGCCATAGGAATCCTCTTTCTTCAATGCAGCAAGGACGCAGATTTCCAGCAGTCCTTTTTTCAGCTGTGTATCCATTGTAACACCTCCTTATGCATTATACTATACAATACATAGTATGATGTGTCAACAGGTATTCAGGAATATATAGAATCCAGATGCTCAAGGTGTTGACATAGTACACTAAGTGTACTATTATAATATAGTAAATAAGATGTACTAAATGAAGGGAGAAGTTTATGGATACGATGATGAACGCAATGGAGCAGGTATCGTTATTCTGCCGGCTGAATATGAATGCCAGACGAGCACTGCCCATTCGCTCCAGTGAAATGGGGATGCTGATTTATCTCGTGAAAACCGATGGGGAAAAAACAGCAAAGGGTATCGCTGATTTTTTCAAGGTGACAAAGGCGATGGCAACGAATATGAGCTCTGCACTGCTGAAAAACGGCTTTCTTGAAAAGCAGCAGCAGGAAAACGATAAGCGCAGCTTTCGCTTGCTGCCAACTGCGAAGGCAGTGCAGCTGGTAAATGAAACATATGAGGAATATATGAAGGAAATGCATACATTGAAAGATAATATGGGAATAGATGCATTCAACAGCTTGATCACCTTACTGGAAATGGCCAATGACATATTGCTGGAGGAAAAGAACAATGGGTAAAATACTGGTTAGTGGAGCATCTGGAAATGTTGGCAGATATGTGGTGAAATATGCCCTTGCGGCAGGACAAAAGGTCAAAGCAGCCGGTACGGATGATAAGCGTCTTGCACAGCTGTTTCCGGATGCGGAAGCGGTGCTGTTTGATTTTACGAAGCCCTCCACGTTTCCATCTGCACTGCAGGATGTGGACAGGGTGTTTATTATGCGTCCGCCGCATCTTGGCAATCCAGAGGATCTAAAGCCTTTTATTGATGCTTTGCAAAAGCAGAAATCTATCCGGCTTGTAAGCTTTCTTTCCCTTATGGGAGTAGAGAAAAATCCTGTGCCGCCGCATCATAAGATTGAGCGATATATCGAGCAGGCAGGACTGCCGTATTGTCATATACGCCCCAGTTTCTTTATGCAGAATATCAGTGGCGTTCATGCCTTTGAAATCAAGCAGTTCAACAGGATCATTGTTCCCGTAAAACATGCCGTTACAAGCTTTATTGATGCCGAGGATATCGGAGAGCTGACAGCAAGGGTCCTTTGTGATGCGCACAAGCATCAAAACACAAGCTATACCATAACAGGCGCTGCAGCGATTGATTATTGGGAGGTGGCCAGGATTTTATCGGAGGAGCTGGGAAGAGAAATCGTATATACGAATCCAAAGCCGTCATTTGCTAAAAAGTACTGGATCAGCGTGCGCGGTCTGGAGAAAAAGTACTGTACGGTGATGGGGATGCTCTATATGATGACACGGTGTAATGGCGCAAAAAGGGTCACTGCTGATTTTGAAGAGGTTATGCAGAAAAAGCCGAAAAGCTTTCGTCAGTTTGTCAGAGATAATGCAGCAGCGTGGAAGTAGAGATGAAGGACATATAGCAGCATCTTTGTTGTACTTTACAGTAAATAAAAGGATAGCGATAGCATGAAAAAGGGCGTAGATGAATTCTTCGCCCTTTTCAGTGTCTTGCCTGATGCAGCTTCGCTGTTTAAATACATATGGAAACGTACAGGAATTTCTCTTGACCTGGAGTACACTCCAGGTGCTATACTGAAATTATAAGGAGGGATGTATATGCATATGCGTGAAATAGAGCGCTGTGGCTTATCTGTCAGTGAAATCGCTCTGGGCTGTGAAGGCTTTCATGAAGAGCAGATGGAGCTTTCCCAGCTGTTGTCACTGGCTCAGAAGCACGGTGTAAATCTAATAGACCTGTACTCACCGAATCCTGATATGCAAAGACGATTAGGCGCAGCACTGAAGGAAAGACAGGGGCAGTTTATCATCCAGGGACATCTTTGTTCCGTATGGAAACAGGGGCAGTATCAGCGTACCAGAGATCTGGAAGAGGTAAAGGCCGGCTTTGCGACTATGTGTGAAAACCTGCGGACAGATCACATCGGTATCGGGATGATTCATTATGTGGATGCAATGGATGACTGGCAGACGGTCGTGAACAGTGGAATACTGGAATATGCATTGTCGTTGAAGGAACAGGGCGTCATTGATGCCGTTGGGCTCAGCTCGCATAATCCGTTGGTTGCCCTGCAGGCTGTAGAAACAGGAACTATTGATGTGCTGATGTTCAGTATCAACCCCTGCTATGATCTGATGAGTGCAAGTGAGGATGTGGAAGAGCTTTGGAATGAGGCCAATTATGAGAAGGATGTACTTTGCATGGATCGAGATCGTGAGCATCTTTATGAAGTATGTCAGAAGCTGGGGGTCGGCATCACGGTGATGAAGGCATTCGGCGGGGGTGATCTGCTGGATGCAAAGCTTTCGCCTGCCAAGCATGCATTGAGCGTTCATCAGTGTCTGCATTATGCCTTGACAAGACCCGGTGTGGTATCTGTGATGGCAGGTAGCCACAGTATTGCTGAGTTTAAGGATTGCCTTTCTTATGAGGATGCGGGGGATGAGGAGCGCGATTATGCGTCTGCGTTAGCGGCAATGCCGAAAATCAGCTGGGAGGGCCATTGTATGTATTGCGGACATTGTGCACCATGTCCAAAACAGATTGATATCGCTATGGTGACGAAGCTGTTAAATCTGGCAAAAGCACAGAACAGATTGCCGGAAACGGTGCGAGAGCATTATGCTGTTTTAAAGCATACGGCACAGGAATGCATCGCCTGCGGTGTTTGCGAAACGAGGTGTCCGTTTCATGTAGCGATACGGAGGAATATGCAGGATGCGGTGAGGATTTTCGGGAAATAAATTAGGGGTGTATTGCAGATTTCGTTATGGATTGTATCAGTACCACGTTCATCCAGTACAGCTGAAAATGGGAGGATACCCCTGTATGGAAGTAAAATAAAAACAGATAAGGAAGTGATTGTATGAAAAAAACAGAAGAGATGAAATGCTCGTATCTGCCGCAGGATGCTCAAATGCGCAGTATTATGCAGTACCATATCGAGCAGGAGGTATATGCGCATGGTACACTGGCATTTGAAATGCGGGAGTTCATCACCCTGGCAGTTCTGGCGGCAAATCATGGCGGCAGGTTGATACAGGAGCATGTGGCTGCGCTCCTGCGGCAAAATATCAAGCCATGTATCATAAAAGAAGTGGTCTATCAGGCGATTCCCTATGCAGGATTGTTAAGCGTCAATGATGCGCTACTGTATGTGAATGAAGTACTGCCAGAGGCAGATGGGAAGTCTGAGACGGAGATGCAGACGGTTGACGAGGAAACTCGATTTGACAGCGGTCTGAGGGCACAATGCTCTGTGTTCGCAAAAGAGGTCATATTGAATAATCACAAGCAGGCTCCAAAGGATTTGAAGCATATGCAGGATTTTCTGTCAGCGCACTGCTTTGGTGATTTCTATACACGTAAGGGGTTAGACATGAAGCAGCGGGAGCTGTTGACCTTCTGTGTAATCGCATCGCTTGGCGGATGTGAAAACCAGCTGCGGGCACATATACAGGCAAATCTGACAGCTGGAAATACACGCGATGATCTGCTGGAGGCAATCACCCAGATACAGCCGTATATTGGGTTTCCAAGAACTCTGAACGCTATCAGCATCGTGAATGAAGTCATACCGTATGAGGAATCTTAAAGGAGGTTATTAAATGAACAAGGAAGAAATGAACAAAGATATACAGGAGCTGTTTCCAACAGGAGAAGAAAATACAGCATATGCACAGTATTTCATCGGACAGAGCTATTTGAACATGCTGACCACAAAGCCGCTTGGAGTCGGTAATGTAACCTTTGAACCCGGCTGCCGTAACAACTGGCATATCCACCATAAGGGTGGCCAGATTTTATTGGTAACCGGCGGCAGGGGCTGGTATCAGGAGTGGGGGAATGAAGCACAACCGTTGAAAGCTGGGGATGTTGTCAATATCCCTCCTGAAGTAAAGCACTGGCACGGGGCCGCAAGGGACAGCTGGTTTTGCCATCTTGCAATCGAGGTGCCGGCACCTTCTGCAAGCAATGAATGGCTGGAGCCGGTGAGTGATGAGGTGTATGAAAAATTGAAATGAGCGGATGCTGTATCCGCTTTTTTAAATTGACATGGATAGCTTTCCTCGCTACAATATGTTTCGTAATTGCAAAGGAGAACAAAAATGGCAAAACCAAGGAAGATGCTGGGGGATGCTGCATCACCTCAATGTCAAAGGCTGATGCGTTTGATTGAAACGCAGAGTAAACGTACATTGGCGTTATGGGCACTTCAGCTTGCTGAAAAGAGATATCTGCCAATTTATACAGCAGCATATCCAAAGGATGTACGCGCTGTGGATGCCATCCGCATTTGCAAAGCGTGTGCCAGAGACAGTGGTTCTGTGAAAGAAATAAAACCGCTGGTGAAGGAGCTGACACAGCTTGCCCGTGATGGATATGCTGAACCAGCTGTAGTTTGTGCTGTGCGTGCGATAGCGACGGCGTGCAATGTTTTACAGACTCCGACCAATGCACTTGGCTTCCTGTTTTATGGTGCAGCGGCCGTGGCGTATACTGCGGTTGGACTGACACAATCCCGGGAAGTATATGCACATCTGGCTGAAGAGGAATTCGAGCTGGCGCTTGCCGCCTTACAGGAAGCGGCCATTGCAGATGAACAGCATCCTGTGAAGGTGAACTGGAATTGCTGAGACTTATGGCAGTGGAACATACTGGTTTATGAGCTGTGTGAGAATACATAGGATGAGATTCCTTGAACATGCAGCAGTCTTCACGATAAAGGATATTCTTCTGCTTCACATCGCGAAACCTATGTATATAGTGATTGAGAGCTGGCAGTAATAGATTTTGAATACCCCGATATGATCAAAGTCCTTTGAAATCTTCTATACAGTATGAAAACTGCTGTTTCAGCACATGTTTAACATGCATATAGGCGTTGCAAAGGATGTGGAGCAGCAAGAAACCCAATTTCTGTAAAGCAAATTTATAGGAATACGGGGAAGTAAAAGATTTCTGTAATAAATTATGAAATAACAGGTGACATAGGAGCATCTGTTTTTTTTATTTAGGCACAGAATCATTATTTTATAGCTGATTTCTCTAAAACATAACAAAAAAAGTCACAAAACTGAAATTTGTCCCCTAAAAAAGGGTACAAATTCGTTAAGAATAATGCTTGAAATAAGCTTATAATTATAGTAGATGATAACTTCGCTGACTGATAGCATAAGTAGATCATCTAGAAATTTGCTTAGGATCCTGCGAGTAAAAACGAAGGGAAATCCTAAAAAAATAAAATCTTACAGTTACTTACTGTAAGACTTTCCAACTACCTTTACACCTCATATTATAGAGATATTATAAAAAATGTAAAGGGATTTCATGGTAATTTCTAGAAAAAACCTTATTTTTGATATTATTTTTACAATTTGTTCTATTACGTCGTTAAAAATGATATATATATGAAATTTGTTTGTTAGTTGGACAGACACTTTTCGTCACGGAAAAGAGGTTAAAACTTATGCAGACACTATTACATTCACAGCAGATTTGTACGAATCCATTCCTGCTGAATATCAACATAGAGAATCCGAAGACTTTGAATGACTGGCTATCAATATATCTTGATGATATTTCCAAAGAGATCACTATAAATACCTTTAATAATTACAATAGCTATATTTTCAGACATATCGTACCTGTACTCGGTGAGTACAGACTGACTGAGCTTACTGCCCCGATAATCAAAAAATATATTTTAGATAAGCTTTCAAATGGAAGAATCAGAATCACAGGGGAAGAAAAAGGACTTAGTACAAAGACTGTAAAAGAACATTTTACATTATTAAAGAAAGCACTGGATAAAGCGGTGGAGGAAGGAGAAATGTATTACAATCCCTGCCACAGTATCAGCTTCCCGAAGCAGATCAAGCCGGAGGTACACGCTTTGGAGCAGGAGGAGCAGGAAAAGCTGGAAAGTCATATCCATGCGCACTTTGAACCAAATTCAAATTTAACCGCAAAGGTTGCCTTATATGCAGGCTTAAGAAATGGTGAAGTATGTGCGTTACAGATTAAAGATATCGATTCCAAAAACAGCATGATATCCGTATCTAAAACATTATACAGAACGAAAACAGCATCAGGGAAAACAGAGATCATAGTAAGTAAGACCAAAAACAAAAGACAGCGGTTTGTGCCGATCACAAAGAGCTTGATGGACGACCTAAAGACATATATCGCCACGATGCCTGAGGAAATGAGAAACAATCCGGAGCAGTATGTATTTACCAATCAAAGAGGAAACCCACTGGAACCGAAACGATTATTATGTCACTTTAAAAAGCTATTAAAGGAAGCGGGATTGCAGGATATCAAATTCCATAATCTGCGGCATACCTTTGCGACACGATGTCTGGAATGTGGGATTGATATGAAAATAGTTTCCAAGGTTCTAGGACATTCAACGATTCAGATTACTGCAGACCTATATACGCATGTCACAAACCGGGCAATGCAAAATGCAATGTCAAAGCTGATAAAAGAAAACTGGAACAATGCCTATCAGAAGCTCTGATTCAGCATAATCTCAGTGTGTAGGTCTTACAGTAAGTAACTGTAAGACGATTATAGCAGAAGAAGAATGAAAATACCAGCAAAAAGATTTTGGGGGTCAAAAGAATCATATAGCGAATGGGAGGATAGCAATAAAGTTATTCTTTTTCTTGTTCTGATTACCGCCGAATAAAAAGAAATGAAATGGTAGGTGAAAGGGAAAATGCTTTGTTTGATCAGAGTGAATTCATTTTTTGATATGCTGCAAACAAAATTTTTTTTAAACGATGCATCACACGAGATTCTTATATGGGGAATAAGAAAATCACAGGTCCAGATGATACAAATTTTTATGAACCTCAATCGTATCATCAATAAATATATCATCAGTAAATATGTAAAGCGGGAGAACAAGCCCGGATAGGGACAATTGTAAGTTTAAATGATTTTAAACATATAGAATATGGAGGAAAAGGAGAAATGAAACGAAAACATAAAATAGGCATAGCTGCTGGTGTGATCTCATTGTCGATGGTTACAGCCATGGCTACAGGTTTAATAAATACGGGCAATTTGTTTGCGGAAGATCCAAAATCTATTCCATCATCTGTTCAATTTCAGCCAGGAGATATGGTGAATATTGGAGGAAAGCAGTTTACTGTTTTAAATGACAATCAATTGTTAGCATATGACAATGCAGCAGATAATATTTATTTTGATGAAGTACCAGATATTTTAAGAAGTTGGGAAGAAAGTATCAAATCAACCGGTGATTCTGCCTATCTTAGCGGTAATGCTGAGCTTTCTGACGCAGTGGATATAACAGATGTTCCTAATTTAGGAAATGGTACGAATTCATGGACAGGAACAGCAGGGACTGTAGATGGTACTATTCAGGAAGGCTTTCAGCAGGTTCTTGGTCCAGATGGAAAGATAGCAAAGCAAACACTAGAATGGTCTACACTTAATGGAGAGATTTGTGTAGGAGAAGAAGTAAGCACGGACTGGTTAACTTCTGATATACGAATGGGAGAAGGTGTTGGAGACGAATATCAATACGGCTGGGTACAGATACAAAGAAATTATAATGGGGCACCTTACTATACTGCTTATAAAACGATGAATTATGTTAGGTACCAGGATGAGACATGGGATGAAGCGATTGAAAGGCAATTAAGGGCATTACCTTGTGGTAATAGTGGTAAGGGGTGTTGGGAAAACGCAAAGCCAGGTATTGATAAACCAGCAGGTCCTCCAGTGACGGGGACACTAGGAATATATGTTTGGGGATCGCATGGACCGCTAAACCCATATGGGGACCTCGTTCCCGCAGGACCCTGTGGAACGGAAGAAAAGAAACAGCAGGCAGCGGTACGTCCAGTGATATCTGCTGACTTGTCTTCGATTACATATGTGAAAAATTCAAGTGGAACACCGGTAAATGCTGATCCGCAAACTGAAGCGGTAAATCTGGTTATGCATGACAGCAGTATTGACTTTACAATGAATGCAAGCCAGTCTAAAAAAATTGAAGCAATTTCCGGTGATACCATCAAATTGAATTATGAATCCGCAACTACAGGAGAAAATCACAGTATCAAACTGATTGTAAAGGACGAAAGCGGGAAAATCATAAGATATGCAGCATTGGAAGATTTAAGTTCTGGAGCAAGCGGTGAAGTCAGTATCAATACGGGAGCTGACGGACTGAATCTGGAGCTTGGAAGCTATACATTTATGCTGGTTAATGAACAGGATAATAGTGCTGTTTCCGATTTGTCGGATCATTCCTCTGCTCCGGTTGAAATACCTGTGGAGCTGCAGCATAATCTGACAGCCGCAGATATCATGGAATCAGGAAATAAAGTAGAGGGTAGTGACTTCTATAATGAAGGCGGTGTTTCCTTTGCTATCAAGGATACAGCAGAAAACGGAAACATCAGCAGCAGCTTTCCCTATATTCGTGTAGGAACCCTGGAAGAATTGAATGATACTACAAATCCAATACCTTTCGCTTCTTCTGTTGTTAAGTATACAAATGATGGCGTATATGAGCGCGTGAGCAGTGAAGATACAGCGACTTATCCGGATGGCTATGACTACAGCGGCTGTCTATATGTGCAACTTGCAGACAGCTCTGATGGAAGTGGCAATACGACAATTAAGGTCCCAATTGATTCTGTAAAAATCGATACGATGAAGCCATATTTTCCAACAGGGAAGAATGGGGAAGATAAGGCAATCACAACAGAGAATATCAAGGAGGCTACAGCAGCTAAAACATCATTCTTTGATGCTGTATTTTCAGATCAGCCATCCGCTGATCTGGATGAAGAATTTGCCGGAGAACATACGAAAATCATACCGCATGCAAAGGATTATGCCGCTACTATGTATGAAGGGGGGAAACTAAAAGCAGACGCCACTTCATTAAAGGGAGGCATTGAAAAATATGAGTTATCAGCTCGAGCATTGAAACCAGATGGGACCGTTGATGAAGCAAAAGCAGCGATCACACAAACAATTCAGACGAATGAAGAAAAATTCAAGGATGTAGAGCCTTATTTTGAATTGAAGGGAAAGGATGCATACTGGATTCAGATTACTGCATATGATCGTGCCGGAAGAACAATAAGTGCAGAAGAAAAGCTATACATGGATTCTACAATACCTGGTAAGCCTGTTTTAAAGGCAGAATTGCAGAATGACGATAAAACGGAATATCCTGGAGGTGTCATCGAAAATGAGCAGGGGGAGAAAATAGCCAATTGGAGCAATCAGGATATTAGTATCACGCTGTCATTAAGCGAAGAAGATGAGAAAGAACTGAAAAGTGGAATAGATCGCTGGGAATATATTACATCAGAAGAAATCAAAGCCTGGGTGGATGATGGGCATAAGGCTGAGGATATCACATGGAAGAGTCTTGGTAAGAAGACAGAAGCTGATGGCTCAGAATCGAAGGAAGCTCAATCTGTCTTCACAACGGACAGTAATAAGGTCAGTGAGACAGGCGAATATCATTTCCGTGCGGTGTCCCGTGCAAATATTAAGGGCACTGAAGCAGTTTTCAACATAAAAAAGGATAAGACGACTCCTGAATTAAACGTGAAAGCGATTGATGTCGCAACAAAGAGCGACTATCAGGAAAATATGAGTGCTGAGAAGGGAATCATTTTCACTGTTACGCCTGTTGGTACTATTCCAGCCAGCGGTGTATCCTATTATTATCGCGGTGTACCCTCAAATTGGTCATCTGCTGCACGTGCAGCAGATGAAATTCCAAGTGATGAGGAGATTCCATGGATCAAAATCAGTAAAAATGATAAAGACGAATATAGTTTTATGATTGCTGATGATTTTGAAGGTACGTATTACTTCAAGGCTGTCAGTGGAGCTAATGTGACAACGAAGGCTGTCGATGTAAAAAAAGTTAAGGCGGATGTCGGTGTCGAGCAGCCAAAGACACCAATTACAGTGAGTGCCGTTATGAGTGAAGACGGAACTGCATACAATGGCAAATGGACAAATAAGGACATCACGGTCACGATTAGCGGTGGGCTGGATGGCAGTGATACACCCGCGTATTATGAATATGCAGATTCTCCTACTTCTACAAGCTGGAAAAAAATCTCAGCTGTAGACGGTGTATTCCAATTTCAAATCCTTGGGGAACAAACCATTGATAAAGCTTATTACTTTCGTGTAATCAAAAATGGGGATGATGATGAAATACCGTATTCTACCACAAAAAATGGATTGCGAATCCGACATGATCAAGTCGTCCCGATGATAAAAACGGTAACACTGTCTCCGCAATCACCGGATGTCGCAACTTCATATGTTACCTTGAAGGTGAATTGTATTGAGAAAAGTGCAGAGGAAGCGGCGAATGCATCACCGATTGCAGCCTACAGTGTAGATGGTGGAGCAACATGGATAACGGCAAATAGCAAGAATCCGAATACCTTCGTATATGAGTTTAATGAAAATATAGCAGGAATAGAGGTGCAGGTAAAGGATGAAGCCGGTAATATCACAAGCTATGATGAAATATTGGCAATCGACAATATCGATAAGACTGGTCCTTCTGCCCCTGAATTCGCAAACATAGATGAATTTAAAAACGGTGTTTGGAAAAATGCAGCACAGGATGTCACGATATCCTTCACTCCAGCAGATACTGGAGCAAAGGAACATATTCAGTATCATATTCAGAAGCTGGTAGGGGATACCTATGTGGAGTATGAACCGGTTAGTGACAGTACAGGTGGGGATCTTACGTGGATAAATGCTCCGATTGATCAGGCTGTTGAAAATGTTGCATTGGATAAGGAAGGCACTTACCGAATCATTGCAAGAACAATTGACAGTATGAAGCGTGTGAGTGCAGAATCTATGACGACGGATATCATTCGTATCGATATGACGGCGCCAACCCTTACAGATATCACACAGGTAGAGGATAAATGGGCTGCGGCTGCTACAAATTTTTTGAGTATGCTCACTGGAGAGACATTCTTTAAAGATCATATTACGTACACATTCAGTGGAACGGATAATGCTGGAGGAAGTGGACTTCAGAAATATCAATATCAGATGGCTTCTGCAGATACAGCTTTACCTGCAGATGATAAATGGATTGACGCATATAAAGGTGAAGTCAATATCGAAGAGGATTTTAGCGGTAAATTATTTGCAAGAAGTGTAGATTATGCAGGAAATGTATCAGATGTAAAGGTCTATGATGGCATCCATGTCGATGCAACTCTACCTGTTCTTACAATAACACCAACTGATCTGTCTGCCAATTGGACAAATAAAGATAGTATCACAATCAGTGCCAGTGATGCAGGAAGCGGAATTAAAGATAACAAGGTCAGCTATACAACGACCTATGCAGGAACAGAAGCATTTGCTGATGATAGTCTGACATTGGATGCTAACGGGAAAGCAGTACTTAACAATCTTCCGGATGGAGAATACAGTATTACCTTCACAGTCAATGATAATAGCTTACACGAGGAATCTGTCGTATATCCGGTGCGTATTGATAAAGAGCTTCCGGATATCGCGATCATTGATCCCAATAAGGATACCATAGTAAGTGAAAAGGAAGTAACGATTGAGGTTCAGAATACACAAGCAGGGCAAAAAGAACTGAACGTCACCTTGAATGGTAAAGAGGTAAGTGGCTTGACACTTTCCAGTAAAGCTCCTGAGGTTCTCAGCGGAGACCATATCAAGGTCTATACGATTAAAATAAATGAAAACGGACGTTTAGAAACTGAGGTCATCGGGAATACGATACGAGATGGAGTGAATGTAAGTGCAATAGCTGCATCCGATATCACAAATGTATACAGTGTGACACCGGTATTGAAGCTGGAAGCATTTGTCGGCAGAGATGAGAACGCTGACCGTTATGTATCCGGGGAATGGACAACAGAGCATGTGGAGGTGGTCTTGAGCAATACAGAGAGCGGTGTGAAAACAAGTGATCTGACATTCCAATATCAATGCTATGACAGAGAGGGCAATGAGATTACGCATGGCTGGACAAATATCGAAGATACGGAAACCTCAACAAAGGCAGGAAGGTTTTCAGTTTATGGAAATGGTGTCTACGAGTATCGCTTCCGTGCTGTCATGATTGATCCGGATGATCCTGCACGACCTCCACTTCTGGAAAGTGATGTCGAGACAATTGTTATTGCACAGGATACTAAACGTCCTGCTGCGCCAACATTGGAAATCGCAAATGCGGATGATTATACACAGACGAAATGGTATGATGCAGCAAAACTGATGGAAATCAATTTTACTGCAAATACAGATGGCCTTGGGCAATGGGTGGAATATATCGATAGCAGCGATAAGTCACCTAAATGGACGAAAGCAAAGCTGAATACGACAAGTGGAAAATATGAAATCCGAATAAAGGGCGATAAACAGCACGTTATTCGTATCCGAAGCAACGATGCGTATGATCGAACAAGTGTAGAAAGCATAGCTTATGTAAATATCGATACCTCAACACCGGAATTTGATGTGAAAAAGAAGTTTACAAGTTCAAATGCAATTTTGACATTAGTGACGACAGATGCAGATGACAAATCTACAATTGGTATCAGCGGAGTGTATGATGCGACAATACAAAAGAAAACGGATGGTGTACTTGTACCAGATACGCTGCAGCATTTCTATGGTGGTAAAGCAACCATAACGAAGGATTCTTACGGTAACGGAACCTATGAGGTTGTGTTGACTACAAATTCTGGAAAGACAGTTAAAAAGGATATCGAAGTAAATGGTATCAACCTACCAAAGCCGGTCATCAGTGTCAATGCAGCAGCTATTGCTGTAGATGACACCGAAGTACCTTATACGAGTGGGACCTGGACAACAGAATCTAAGGTACGGTTGGATGTTGAAGTGAAGAATCCGACAACGGCAGGAGCAGTTACCAATGAGTATCAGGAAGACGGTGACAGTACATGGACAGCGTTTGCAAACGATGGAACAGATCAGAGTATGCTGGTCAGCGGAGCCGGTAAACATACCATTAACATAAGATCTACCAATGCCAGTGGTGCAGTATCCGATGTTTACAGTTTTAAAGTATGGATTGATACTGCATGGAATAACGATTTTACGATACAAAATGAAGCAGATTTTTCAACTGTAGATACACCATGGTATAACAAAACACAAACGGTACGTGCGACCTTTACAAAAGATGTGGATGGCTGCAAGGAATGGATCGAATACAGTGAGGATGGTCTGACATGGACGCATAACAGTAAGAATACCTATGAGGTGAACACGACTGGAAAACATGAAATTTTTGCTCGTAAAAATGATGAAATAGGAAGTGGCAATTCCGATATAGGAAAGCCGCTCCATGTATATATCGATAAAGAGACAATTAAGGACTTTAAAATAAAGATTGATAAGAATAGTTATGCTTCTTTCCTTAGCACCATTACATTCGGTGTTTATCAAAATGAAGTGAAGGACGCAACTATCACTGGAGATTTTGGCATTTCCGGTGCGGACAAAGTATATATACAGATTGTTTCAGATCCTGCTGATTATGTAAATACATATGCAGCTGATGCGGGTGAAGCAGGCTGGCAGGAATATACAGCACCAATACAGCTGGAGAATAATTTCAAGGGCTTTGTTTATGCAAAGGCAAAAGATAAGGCAGGGAATACCTCCAATATTATTCGTACTGATGGTATTGTCATTGATACAGTAGGACCAACGGTTGAAATAAATAACAAGGATGGTGCATGGATTACTGAGGATTTCGTGGATATTACAGTAAGTGATTTTGCTGATGCTGCAGCATCTATTGTAGGAAATGCTTCCGGGATCACAAGCATCGATTATGAAACGAATGAAGCGGAACCTGTAGAAGGAAGTATAGATATTGAAGAGAATCATGCTGTTATCAGCGGCTTACATGATGGGGAATATGATTTGCAGGTCATTGCAAGGGATAAGGCAGGAAATGAAACTCGTGAAATAAAACCGGTAAAGCTGGATCGAATAAAACCAGGCATTGCTATCACCGGGTATAATGAGCTGAGCTTTACCAGCGTTAATAAACTGAAGCTGATACCAAGTGTAGGAGTCAGCGGTATTCAATCTGTCATGGTAAAAGCAGAACTGAAGGATGGATCCGCGATCGCTGAAACAGAAATCTCAGGACCGGAATATACCTATACAGCTTCAAAAAATGGTACATATACCTTTCTATTGACGAATAATGCAGGGGTTACAGTAGAAGAGACACTTGAAATCGATAACATCACAGACAGTCTTGATGATATCATGGGTCTTGATGTGAAAACTACCAATCTGAAGGGCGAGGAGATTGATTATCTGCATGCGGAAGAACTTGCGGATACTGCTGCAGAACCAAACTGGAGTGCGCACGATGTTATTTTTATAGCGCATGGAGCGACAAAATTCAAAGCTTCTATAGATAATGGAAAATATACAGATTTCAGTGCAGCTGGAACCTTTACTGTTAAAAATGAAGGCATTCATACCGTTAGAATAAAGAACGATGCAGATACAACAACAAGAACCTTTATAGTGAAAATTGATAAATATGAAGTAAAGGATGTAAAAATCAAAGACAGCCATAAATATACGGCTACTGAATGGTATAACAATCAACGTGTCATTCAGGCTTCCTTTGTACCAGATGATACAACAGGTATCGATGAGTGGCTGGAATACTATGATCCAAGTGATAATGAGTGGAAAAAGGGCGACAGTGTAATCCTGAATGTCGATGGCAGCCATACTGTGCGTTTCCGTGGTAATGACGAGTTGAATCGTCCGACAGCGGAACAAACTGCGATCGTCAACCTGGATATGACAGCGCCAACAGATATGAAGATCAAGATCGAAAAGAGCCTGCATAAAGAATTCATCAACTATTTCTTCCCGAATACGTATGATGAAACAGTAGAAGTAACCCTTCATGCAAATGGAGATATCTCCGGCATTGAAAAGATTCAGTATCAGCTGATCAATGAAGAAGCAGGAGAGACATTCAATCCATTGATTGGCTGGAACACCTATGATAGCAGTTTTACAATCTCTGATGGATTTAAGGGGAAAATCTATGCGAGAGCTACTGATAAAGCAGGAAACCAAACCATCAATGTAGTGACAGAGGACGGTATCATCGTTGATACGAAAGAACCTGTTATCGCATTCCAGGAAAGCTATCCTATGACAGCCTGGAGCAGTGAAAATTCAGTAAAAGCAACCATCACACCGACCTTATCCGGACTTCAGAGTGCATGGTATACGATCACAAAGAACGGTATCGTTACGAAATATGATATCGATCTGAAGGATATCGATGCATCGAACAATATCACGTTGGAGAATCTGCCAAATGGTAAATACGATATCGAAGTCTTTGCGAAGAACAAAGCAGGAAAGATCGGCTCCGGCAAGTTTGAAGACGCTATGTTTGAGAACAGAGCGCCACTTCTGAAAGTGGATGCTGAGCTTGAAAAGAAAGTGTCCAGCATACCGGTCAGCATAGATGTCGATATGAGCAGTCTGTACACGACACTTGAAAGCCTGACATGGCAGACAAGTGGAACATCTGCACAGGATATCCTGACCGATAAGAAATTCACGATCAACAGCAATGGTGTCTACAAGATCGTCGCAACGACATCATCCGGTGTCACTGCGGAAAAGACACTCGTCGTTACGAATATCACGAACGTCAGCAGTGTGATTGGAATCAACGCATACTTCAGTGAAGAACCTACCAAGGAATATCTTGGTGGAAACACATGGAGTTCTAAGGATGTTACGATCGAAGTCAGAGATACGACAGGCAAGGTTCCGGTCGATGATCTGATGATGCAGATGAAGGTAACCAATGTGAAGGATGGCAGTCTGGTATCCGATTGGACAGCCATGGAAGCCGATAAGAATGATGCGGCACTCTATAAGACGGTGGCATCCGATGAAGGCAGCTATCTGTATGAATTCAGAGGAAGCTATGAAGGTGTTTCAGGCTCTACAGCAGCACTTCGGGTAAATATCGACCGTTCCGCGCCAAAGAAACCATTGTATACAGAAGATACCTTGAAAAAGTATGACAATGATGCATGGCACAGTGAATACGATGCAGAATTGGAAGCTTTGATCGATGCGACCGATGGCTGTGATGAATGGCTGGAATACAATATAGACGGCGCAACTGATTATGATGGCAACCTATTATGGATACCGACCAAGAATCAAAAAACAGACACGATCAAAGTCGTAGATGATAAAGATCATATCGTGCAGATCAGAACGACAGACCGTCTGGAAAGACATTCCGAGGTCAATGAGATCCATGTCAAACTGGACAGCACAAGACCGACAAACTTCTATATCAAGGAAGGCGAAAACCTGTATCAGGATTTCTTAGACAAGCTGACAGGTGGAAACTTCTATCAGAAGAGCAGAACCGTTGAGATCGGCGGTGACTTCAAGATTGCTGGCGTCGATAAGATCGAATACCAGATCGTGAAGAAGGAATCTGATTTCGATGCAACGAAAGGCTGGGAAAAATTGAAGATCGCAGATGGTGCTGAATCTAGCACGATCACCTTACTGCCGGGAACCAAGGGTATCATCTATGCCCGTGGTGTCGACAAGGCAGGAAATGAAACGGGAATCATCCGTACCGACCTGATCACGATCGACAACAGCCGTGCAGATCTTATCGTACCGGATGATGCAACAGCATGGACCGATGTCACAACGATGAAGATCAAAGTGAAGGATGATGAGTCCGGACTGAGAAGTGTGACCTATAACAGTGAAGACCCTGCACAAAGTGGCGAAGTGATATTGTCTGATACCGTAGATGCTGATGGATATCGCGAAGGAACGATCACGAATCTGAAAGACGGACAATATCTAGTGGATGTCGTCGCAACCAATGGCGCAGGCGAACCAATCACCAGAAAGGTCCGTGTCATGATCGATACCGTAACACCAGGTTTGAAAGTAGAAGGAGAATCCTCGAAACCGCAGACAAGTACGACATTGGATCTGATTCCAGTCGTAGGAGGAAGTGGATTGGATGAGATCCAGCAGCTGAAGAAGAATGATGATGACACCTTTACGGTGATACGACATATCAAAGCAGTGGATGGACAGGATAAATATCCGGAAACGTTTATAGAAAACGGAACGTATTATTATCAGGTAGTCAATGGTGCAGGCACTGTTTCCACACCAGTAACAGAGATCACGATCAGCAATATCAAATCTGACAAGCCGGTCATCGTCTTCCGTAGCGATAACGGATACGATTCTAAGACATGGAGCGGAAGACCGGTTACGCTGGAAGTCAATACGAATACCAATGCGAAGCTGTATTATCGAAAGAAAGGCGATGCAGCTTATATAGACGCAGACCACGTATATTATCAGAATCTGAAATTCGATAAGACTGGCATCTATACCTATGAATTCAAATCTGTATTTGAAGGCGTAGGTGGTGCAGCAGATATCGAAACGGTGGAAGAATATAGCGTGAAGGTCGATCTGGAAGCGCCAAAGAAGCCATCGATCGAGAATTTGAGTGATTATGATCAGTGGTTCAGATTGGACAAAAAAGATCCGGCAAATCCAAAAGGCAAGATCGTGACATTGATCCGTGATACCAGTGATTATGTCAATGGCGGAGATATCACGAAGTATGGGGATGGAAGCAAGGAAACCGTCTATTATCATATCGACGGAGATGATGATGCAAGTGGAAATCCAAACTGGATCGAATTAGATGGCGACAGTGTTGAGATCAAGAAGGTAGGAGATAACATCGTGACCTTCAAGATCGTCGATGAAGTCAAGGGGCATGAAACACTGAGTGATCCATTGCATGTCAAGATCTATGAAGAGAATCCAACGATCACATTGAGCAGTACGACAAAACCTGTGAAGACCATGAATCTGGGTATCAAAATAGATGGACCACTAGCGAAAGAAGATCAGATCAAAAAACTGACGGTGGAAAGAGTCGGCAGTGATGTCGATGAGATCGAACTGGAACAGGATAGTATGAAGTACAATTATCCGATCAGTAAGAACGGAACCTATATCATTCGAGTTGAAATGGAATTCGGTGGAAAAGCAGAAGAGACGTTGCCGGTAACCAACATCATCGAAGAGGATCCAATCCTGACTGTAACAGCAAGCGATGCAGCAACAGGTACCGCTTATAAGTTTGGAGAATGGGCAAAAGCGGATGTCAAATTGAAAGTAGCAGACACCAAGGCTGATCCAAATCTGAAGATAGAATTCAGAAATAAAGTCAAAGGTGGAACGTATAGTCTTTGGCAGGACTATACAGGCGAAATCAATATCGACACAACTGGAACGCATATCTATCAGTTTAAGACCGTAATCACAAAGGGTAGTGATACCTATGAAACCGTGATGGATGAAACCTTTGCTGTGAAAGTCGATAAGGAAGAACCGGGCGATGTAACGATCAACGAATTTGCGACATACAAGAATCCAAACAAATGGGTCAGCGATTCTGTAAATATCACAACGAAATTTGATCCAGATCTGAATGGTGCTGATGAATGGGTAGAATACACCATGGATGGCGGTACGACATGGACGAAGAAAAACAGTGTATTTATCACAGATGAAGGAATACATACCATTACGTTTAGATCTGCGGATGAACTCGGGCGTACACACAGTGTGACGAACGATACCGTCTATGTCAATATCGATAAGACATCTGCAGGAACCCTGAGCATGAAGATCGGCAGTGATGCGGCAGTAACAGGAAAACCAAACAATATCACCTTCGATCACTTCTATAAATCAAGCGATACAGTGGCTCTGGAATTTACAGACAGCAAAGGGAACAAGGTCACAGATGGAACGATCTATTATCAGTTTGCGGATAACCGTAACGGCATGGTAGATGATGCGAAAGTATGGAAGACATACGATCCAGCTCATCCATTTAAATTGACAAAAGATTTCAGAGGAAGCATCTATGCTTATGCAGTGAATAAATCCGGAAAGGCAACGGATGTGATCCGTTCCAATGGTATCACTGTGGATGATACCGCACCGGAGATCAAGCAACCGACTGCAGATATGACAACATGGAGCAAGTCCTCCAAGCTGCCGGTCGAGATCACCGATGGACTATCCGGTATCGATCCGGCTACCGTGAAGTATCAGAAGTATGATGCTTCGGGAAATTCAGTCGGATCCAAGACAGTGATCAGTCTGATCGACGGCAAAGGAACGATCGACCTGAGTGATGGTGAATATGACATCGAGATAGAAGCAAGCGACAAGGCAGGAAATTCCGCAACACCTGTCCGTGTAAAGGTCATGATCGATGCCGCACAGGCAAGCTTTACGACAAGCTATGCACTGGATGGAAGTAATGCGTTTGCAACGATCAGCGCAACCGTGACTTCTACACCGCTTTCCGGAATCCAGGGAATCTATATCCGTGGCAACGGAAGCAGCTGGCAGCTGATGGATACCAAATCACCGGCATCATTCAAGGTATACAAGAATGGTGCATATGATGTGAAGGTAGTCAATGGTGCAGGAAAAGATAGTACGATCCAGCATGTAAATGTGACAGGCATCGTCAATGATCTGCCAGACTACACGATCAAGACGACCGATGGCTTTACATTCGGAGACTTCTGGTATAAGGAATTGACGATCTGGGTAGATGCGCCGGATGCGGATGAGATCTACTACAGCACCAATGGCAAAGATGGTCCTTGGAAGATTTATAAGGACAAGATCGAAATCCTGGAGACAAGTGCTTATCAATTCACTTTCAAAATCGTGAAAGACGGCAATGAGCTGATCACCTTGCCTTATGATACAAGAGTCATAAGAAAACAGGCAGATGGTTCCGGAACGCCTTCTGTAATCACACATAGAAATGTAAGGAATTATATGCGCAGTGTGTTTACCGCATTCAGTGATGAATCAGAAACAAAATGGCTGAACACAAGCAGTCGTATCAAATTCCCAATCAGTTCCTCCACAGCACCTGGGTTGAAAGCAGGAACCTATGTTCAGATCCTGGAAGCTGACGAGAATGGAAACGGAATCGGATATGATGAAAACAACTTCACACTGGTGGATGACGATGATCCATTCTATACATTCCATCAGGAAGGAAAATACGTTGTCTATCAGTACTATGCTTACTATAAAGAAGGCGAGGAGGATCGACCATCCAAACCGGATGCGGACAAGATCACGAAATCCTACTTCAATATCGATGGGACAGCACCGGATTCTTTGAAGCTGACAGCTGAAGTCGATGGAAGCAGTACGATATTGAATAACCTGACCGGCGGCTTATTCTTTAAAGAGCCGATCGTGATCATACCACAGGGAAGCGATTCCCTGTCCGGTATCGATCATTACGAATTCCAGAGCGTTGCATGTAGTGGTGAGGAGTGCGACACAGCCACACCAAAGGACAACAAATGGAAGACAGCAGAAACGTTCACGGTTCCACAGGACTTTGAAGGATATGTCTATGTAAGAGCAGCCGATGCAGCGGAGCCGGCAAACTATCTGGAGAAATCTGTCCAGCTCGCAGTAAAAGATGATACGACGACCTATAAGATCCTGGAGGATATCAGTGACTGGACGAACACCAGAGATCTGAATATCGAAGTCACACCTTCTACTACAGGACTACAGGAATTGAACTATAAGGTCTTTGCGGAGGATAAGGAAGAGGACGCATCCAGAATCAATATTCCGGCAACCGATACAGAAAATAAGCTGTTCACGATTCATGATATCCCGGAGGGAGTCTATAACCTGAAGGTGATCCCGGTAGAGAATGGGGGAACCTCTATCAATCGTGGAGCACATTCTCTGAAGGTAGACAGAACAAAGCCTGTCGTACAGGTAAAACTGGAACAGAGCAATCAGGACACAGCTGCGAAGCTGATGAACACATTGACACTGAACAGCTTCTATCAGCCAGGACTGATGGTCAGTGCATCCGCAACCGACTTGGCGGGAGCTTTACAAATAGATCCTCAGGAATTGAAAATCGAATACAGTCTGCATGGGGCAGCCTGGAAGGACTACACGTCACCTTTGACCTTTGATGATGAGGAAGTCATCAGCGTATCCTTCCGTGCCATTGATCCGGCTGGAAATATTAGTGAAGTAGTGACACAGGATGGTATTGCAGTAGACGCAACAGCACCGAGCTTTGAGGGGGCAGGAAACAATATGACCTATTGGCTTCCTAGAACGGTAAGTGTCAAAGATGGCATGAGTGGTGTAGATACTGTGAAGTTGAACGATCAAAGTGTAGGCTCCAGAGTGCTTGTGAAGGACTATGGCACATCCAGAATCGAAGCGAAGGACCGCTCCGGTAATGAAAGTGCGATCGCATTCACGATCAAAGGGTTGGATGGAATCAAGGATGAGGATATCACCAATGATCTGATCGATGCGATTGAGAAGGAATTCGAGGAACAGAAGCCGGGCTATGACAAAGATCTGGCAGATAAGATCCAGCAACAGATCGATGATCTGAAGAACAGAAATCAAGACCCATCCGATCCGGGAAACAATGGACAGGGGAACAATGACGGGTCCAATCAGAAGCCTGATGATGGAAACGGTAATGGAAACAGCAGTTCCGGGGATGGAACTAACGGGGGAGGCTCTGCACAGACACCGGGAACCGATGGAAGTAACGGTGGCAGCGGCTCCGGTAATGGAGCTGACGGCACTGGCACAGGAACGAAGGGTTCCGGTACGGGCAGCGGAAATTCCAATGGAAGCAGTAATGGCACATCCATGAGCAGCGGACAGGGAACGAGCGTCATGAGTGGAAACACGAGGACTCCGGTTGCATCGGGAACTGTGAAAACAGGAGATGGAAGCAGTATCTTCGCCCTACTCATGCTTGGCGTGCTGTCCTTATTACTGGCAGGAGCTGTCAAGCTGAAACAAAGACTCAATGCATTACATAACAGATAGGAAGCACAGCCATGTGCTTTCCTGTCTATCGATAAGGAGAATGACGAAATGAAGAAAAAAGTGAAAAACAGAGGAAAGCGGAAGATCACAGGCATCCTACTGAGTGTGCTGTTTACCCTGATCGTACCGATCGGCTTCGTATTCCTTATGGGCATGCTGTCAGAAAGCTTTCCGGTATTGTATTTCTATACCAAGCAGATATTCCTTGCATTCGTGGCACTTGTGATCATCGGCATCGGCATGATCATCTATCAGATCTATCGGTATGTGAAAGGCGATAAGATCGATCCGAAGGAGGAAGAAAGAAGAGCACGCAGAGAGCGAAGAGAACAGCGCAGAGCAGGCGAATTATCAGATAGTACCATGAAGCACGGACAGATCGTTTCAGAATAAACGAAACGATGCTGTTTCATACAGGAGGTTGTTTTCCTGTATGATCGTAGATATGAGGAAACCTCTTCATATCTATGCTCATATGAGAAAAAGGTCTGACATATGAAAAAGGATTGGAATTCAGGTGATGAGGATGGATAGACGAATCAGGCATGGGAAAATGATATCGTCCTATGATGAAGCTGTCATGGATCTGATGATCAAGGTGGAGGAAAGCGAACGATATCTTCAAAAATATAGAAAAAGTGTCGGCGCTGTCATCGTGGTGGAGAATGGTGAAGAGGAACAGTATCCCTCATTTTCTATCAAAAGGAAAGATAAAGAGGATCCTGTACAGATCAGAGAATTCTTCCGGCGAGAAGAAATGGAAGAGGAAACTGATGATAGGGCAGAGTACGAAAAGATGAATGTTACTACCGTGAAGCTGACACTATGGGAATGGATGGAAGCAAGGAAGAAAGGAATCGTGAATGTGATCCTGTTGTCTACTGCTTTTTTTCTACAGATTTATATCGTGTGGACAGATATGAATGAATTATCCCTTTTGATCTTAAGCGGCTTGAAATATCTGTGCATCCTGCTTCTCGTATTGAAATTCGCTCGCTGGATCATCAGTGGTGAGATGCATAGGTTCCTGAATGAAGACTGTTGAAAGGATAGGATGAGATATGGTGAAGAAGATCGTAATCGTGGGGATCGTTTTACTAATGCTGGTGGGGATGTTTGGATGCAGCTCGAAAGCAGAGGCTGATAAAGGAAATGAAAAAGAAACAACTGTGGAAAAGACCAAGGAAATCAAGGAACAGGATGGCATCAAGCAGCTGGATCTGGATCAAGCTTTTCAGAAGATCGATGACAAGGAAAGATTCATCTTCATGGTAACACAGAGCACCTGTACGTATTGTAATTCCTTCAAAAAGACACTGGTACCGTTTTTGAAAGAACATAAAGATATCCCCTTCTATGAAATCGAGGTCGACATGCTGGGAGAAATGAAAGCGGATGTAGAAAAGAACTTTGCGAAACTGCAGAAAAAGGTGCCGGAATTTGGTGGTGGAACACCGGAAATGTTCTGTTATGAAAATGGGAAGATCAAGAAGAGTGCAAGTGGGGAAATGAGTGAAGTAGCATTATATAATTTCATGATCGACTGTGGATATATCAAAGGGGAAAAGAAGGAAGAAGAAAAAACTGAAGACTATACGTTTCCAACAAGCAAGCAGATAGAAAATAAGAATCTCATAGAGGTTGCGAAGAAAATCGATGATAAAGATACCTTCTATCTGATGGTCACACAGAGTGACCGCTATAATCAGGCATTCATCAAGAAGCTGATTCCGATCGTGGAAGAAAAAGATATCGATGTGATCGCACTTCACTTCCCGCTGGAACAAAAAGGGACAGATGATGAGATGAACAAGGCATATGAAACATTGATGAACTGTGTCAAGGATCTAAGTGTATCACCGGCTGTATTTGAGATAAAAAAAGGAAAGGCAGAGAAGTTGCTGGAGGATAATGTACCGGCCAAGGATATCAGAAAAGCATTGGAAAAGAAATAGGGATAAGGTAAGGTGATGGAACATGTACAGGAAAGAAGAAGGAAGCTATGTAGAAAAGAAAAGTATCGATCTGCAGATGATCTCCGATTATGAACAGACGGGATGCAGGCTGAAGGAGTTTCTGGAGAGCTGTCAAAAAAAGGATGTCAAGATTGCTTTTCAGAATAAGACCGTGGAGCCGGAGTGGATGATGGAAGTGTATCAGATGATCATGAAGCGAACAAGAGAAGAACTGAAGGTAGAGCAGAGAGCGGGAATCAAGCGTGCCTTAAAAAGACGGGAGGAGGGAACGGGAACCTATGGCAGACCCCGTGTGGAGCTTCCGGAGGATTTTGAAAATCAGCTGAAGGAGCGTATCAGAAAGCATGAGAATCTTTCTACGTATTGCGAACAGATCAAAATGAAGAAGTCGACGTTTTATAAATGGGCAAAGGTATACAGAGATGCGTGGGAGACAAATGAAGTCAAAATAGAGTAAGGGATGTTATTAAAAGGCATGTCGATAGAACTAAAAAGAAACATAATGCTGGTAAGCAAGCATACACGGATATCATTGAAAGCACATAAATGGGCAATCCTTGCATTTTATATAACGGATATCGCCATAAAGCTTTTGAGTATAAGGACTTCAGATGCATCAGACCATCAGGAGAAGCTAGAGGAAGAAGAAATTTTTGATACAATAACACTATGATTCAGAATCATGTACTGCATATGTCTAAACGGAAGGTGCGTTTCTGAGGAATATGACAACAAATTCTCATAATGATATTCTGCAATTACATTGTTGAGAATTTGTTATTTTTTTGTATTCAAAAAACAATTCGATGCGTTCTGTAAAGAAATACCATTTGACTTGTGGATAGGGGTATGTAATAATTAGCCATGTATGACCTCCTGCTTAACAGCAGGATACTGGTGAATGATGATAACAAACGGTAGATACACGATGCAGGAAATGCAGAGGCTATCAACCTTCGTTCTTGCTTTCAAGGACACGTTTGAACAAAATTCACAAGCAAGAAGGAGAACCATCATATTCATGAAAACCATATCCATTGTTTTAACCAATTATCCGAGTCATCTCTCCAGCTTTATGGAGACGGTGTACGGTTATGAATATACGCATGCTTCCATCTGTCTGGATGCGATGAATGAGAAGATGTACAGCTTTAACTATAAGGGCTTCTGCATGGAAACCGTATCCAAATACAAGCGGCATGGTGTAGAGAAGAGCATCAGCTTCCAGCTTCAGGTGACGGATGCGGCCTTTGAGCGGCTGCAAAGCAAAATTGAGCAGTTTGTGGAAAACCGTGAGGAATTCTGTTATTCCAGCATCGGTGTCGTATTCTGCTTCGTACGCATTCCGTTTAAACGAAAGAAGCACTATTTCTGTTCGCAGTTCGTAGCTGAAATACTTGCGGAATCCGGAGCATTGAAGCTGAAACGACGTCCATCCCTGTATCTGCCCAATCATTTCTATCGTGAATTAAAGGAAGCTGCCGAGCTGCAGGAAATCCAATATGATATTTTACCGGAGGCAGTTTAAAAACCATATACCTAAGCCAGAGCAACCCCATGTTCTGGCTTTTTAAGAATTTCGTTCGCTGTAAACAAAGCTTTCTTTAACCCTGTCAGGAAAAATACAGCCATGTGATACGATTGTAATAGGAGGTAGTAAGGTGTGAAAGAGAACAGATATTTTCAAATGATTTATCTTTTATTGGAAAAAGGGCAGATGACTGCACCGGAGCTTGCTGATTATTTCGAGGTGTCCGTCAGAACCATATACCGCGATATTGACATCCTGAGCTCAGCAGGGATTCCGATTTATGCTATGCAGGGGAAAGGGGGAGGAATCGCGATTCAGGACAGCTACGTTCTTAAAAAATCACTTCTCAGCGAGCAGGAGCAGAAGCAGATACTCATGGCGCTGCAGGGTATTCGTGTGATGGAGGATGAGCAGGTAAGCATGCTTCGCTCCAAGCTGAGCGGAGTATTTCAAAGACCGCAGGAAAACTGGCTGGAAATCGATTTTTCAACCTGGACAAAAAGCGGTGCCGGCAAACATAATGTGCAGTTACTGCAAAATGCCATATGGAAAAGCAAAATTGTTTCCTTTCACTATTACAGTGGAAAAGGAGAACAAACCGACCGGATTGTTGAGCCACATAAGCTTGTTTTCAAGACCTCTGACTGGTATTTGTATGGCTACTGCAAACTGCGTAAAGATTTTCGATTCTTCAAATTGACAAGGATAAGAGATTTAAAGCTGCAGGATGAGGAATTTATGCGAGCAACTCCGGAGCATATTTTTGAAAGATCAGATGAATTTGAAATGAAGACCGTCCCGGTTACCCTGTTGTTTGATGCGTGTATGTCCTTCCAGGTGTATGAAAAATTTGATGATGAGGTCCAAGTGCGGGAGGATGGCAGCTTACTCGTGAATACCATCCTGCCGGATAATGAATTATTATACAGCTATATTTTTTCCTGTCAGGACAAGGTTGAAGTGCTGGCTCCCCGGCATGTACGTGATCTGGTTTCGCAAAGAGTAAGAAAAATGACAGAAATATATAAAACATGACATCGTGTTGCAGGTTATGAATGGTATGATGATGGTAACATAGGGAGGCGAAATAGTCTGCAGGAATGCCAAGGAATACGGTGTTGCAGAAGCTGAAGGAGTAGCGTAGATGCAGACCTTCAGCAGCTGCCGCAGTCAGAGGCCTTATGCAGTGCAGATAGCCGTATATGTTTGTTATCAGATACCTGCACGACAGGGACAGGCGATAACGCGAAAGGAGTAGCATATGAAGAAAGCTTTGATTGTAATTGATATTCAAAATGATATTACCAAAAATTATAAGGAGATCATCGATAATATCAACAGCGCTATCGACTGGGCGGTGGCGCAAGAAATTCCGGTTGTTTATATACGGCATGAGAATTTATCACAGGGAACAAGAACCTTTAAGCCCAATACGCGTGGTTCTGAATTGGCCTGTGATTTAAAGGTGGTATCCGATCGTGTTTTCACAAAATATAAGGGGAATGCATTAACCAGTGAGGCATTTGCTGCCTATGTGCAGCAGCATGAAATTACCGAGTTCTATTTAACAGGTGCGGATGCCTGTGCATGTGTGAAATCAACCTGTTATAATTTGCTGAAGGCGCAATATAAGGTCACGGTTCTGTCGGACTGTATTACGAGCTATGATAAAAGAAAGCTGGAGGAAATGCTGCAATATTACGAGAAAAAAGGCAGTACGATCGCCACACTGCAGGAGCTGCAAAAGGCATAAGCAGATAAGGACAGCTTTTTGAAAAGAAGGTAATCTATCTGTAACGCTAGCGAAAAAAACGCTTCTATGTACATTGCTTTGCATGGACAAAAGGCATACAGCATAAGGACAGACATGAAGTTGTTCATCAGCCATAGCAGACAAAGCGGATCTATGGATGATGGAACAGCTTGTATTTTCAACAAACGCGCCTGTAGCGCTGGGAGAAGAGAAAACGCATCAACGAGGAGCACGGTTCTCATATGAAGCGTTTTTATTTTTAGCTTAGCGGTAATGTCCGGTTAGCACAGACTGCTGTAGGATGTGCTGTTCCATGGCTGCCAGCAGATGCTTCTTTCTCGCAGTAGGCGGCAGTGTCAGGACAGTATCCAGAACATATACGGTAAATTGATAGGTATGCGACCAATGGAACGGCGGCTTTGGTCCCCTGTAGACATGCTTGCCATATCCAATCCCCTGCATTGCCCCTGATAGGCTTGGTACCTGTGCACCGTAGGGAATACTGCCGGGGATGATTGACATTACCGGAAGATTCCAGATTACCCAGTGATTATATGCCGGTATCGGATGATCCATATCGTTCAGGATAACTGCCAGAGATACTGCTTCCTCACAAATTTCGTGCAGCACCAGCTCCGGTGATTGATCCGCACCATATCCGGTATGTATAACAGGAATCAGCGCACCATCTGGAAAGCTGGGGGAAGATATTGTCAGTGTGCATAAAAGGCCTCCATTTATGATATAAGGGTAACATAAATGATTTCTCAGTGCAACTGGTTGAAAGGCACACTACAAAGTGAAAAGACTTCCCGAAGCAGAACGCAATGGCTTTGGAAATTGTTACATTTTATCTTGAAATATACGAGGGAACCCTCTAAAATAGAAGAGCTGTATAATTTGAGGGAGGATTTATTTGTGCAGAAAAATAGAGGAGAGTGGTCTAACCACCTCGGATTTATCCTGGCAGCTGCCGGTTCGGCAGTAGGTCTGGGAAATATCTGGAAATTTCCAGGAAAGCTTGGGGCAAACGGAGGCGGTTTGTTTCTGCTGATTTACATCGTGGTTGTGGCAGTAATCGGTCTGACCATTATGCTGGCAGAGCTGGCGATTGGAAGAGCAACTCAGAAAAACGCTGTTGGAGCATTTCGTCAGCTGAATAAAAAGTGGATGTTTGCCGGTGTGATCGGCATGATTACCTTGTTTGTTATTTTATCCTATTACAGCATCGTTGGCGGCTGGATCATGAAATATATTGCCGTTTATGTCAGCGGTGCACATTTTTCCGGAGCTGCAACGCAGTATCAGGATTTCTTTACCGGCTTTATCACGGATCCGATCGAGCCAGTTTTGTGGGGACTGCTGTTTCTTGGCTTGTGTATCTTCATTATTTTAAAGGGCGTAGCAGAGGGAATCGAGAAAATCAGTAAGATTTTAATGCCGGCTCTCTTCCTTCTGCTGATTGCGACGGCGATTCGCTCCGTCACATTGCCGAAAGCTATGGAGGGCGTGCGCTTCATGCTGCATATCGATTTTTCAACCTTCCATACCGATATGCTGGTAGGGGCAGTAGGACAGGCCTTTTTCTCACTCTCTGTGGGAATGGGCATTCTCATTACCTATGGCTCCTATGTGGGAAAGCAGGAAAATCTGATGAAAAGTGCGGTCTGGATTTGTGTGCTGGATACCCTGGTCGCAATTCTGGCAGCCTTTGCCATCATTCCGGCAGTCTTTGTGACAATGGGAGCCGAAGGACTAGGGATGGGCGGAGGGTTTGCATTCATGGCACTGCCCAATGTGTTTGCTTCCATTCCCGGAGGTATTATCTTCGGTGCGGTCTTCTTTATTCTCTTGTTTCTGGCAGCATTAACAAGTGCCATCAGTATACTGGAGAGCATTGTCGCCTGTATGAGTGAGGAATTTCATATCACGAGAAGAAAGGCTGTAGTCTGGCTGTTTCTGCCGCTGATGATTTTAGCTGCCGGTTATTCTCTTTCACAGCTGGAATCACGCGGTTTGAACCTGCCCTGGTTTGATATGCGTAACGGGTTACAGCTGCTGCCGATGAATGCTGTGATGGAGAAATTTACAGATAATCTGATGATTCCGCTTGGTGCACTTTGCTTCTGTGTATTTACCGGATGGGTGTGGGGTGTCCAGAAAGCTGCAGACGAATTCGAGAACGAAGGTACACTGCGGTTTCGCTGGAAAAAGCTCTGGTCCCTTGCTATCCGTTATCTGGCACCGGCAGCGATTCTGATTATTCTCTATTTTACGATTTGTGAAGGAATGATTCTGTCCTGAAAACCAATTGCCTGTCGTGTACAGGCTTTTTCTGTAAGTATGAAAATCTTCTTGGACAAGCATCTGCACAGCAGTACGACATCGGGGCTTATCAATTTCTTTAACAAAGCGTGCAAAGCGGTTGTTTTTCTTCTGGAAAAAACATCCATACAGGAAAATTTTACCCTTTATTCTCTGAAAGCAAAGAATGTCGTTTTTGAGTAATAGATGGTATAATGGAATACGAATCGCTAGTGCAGCATATTGATTATAAATTCGGTTTATACCGCAGGTCTTTGTAATCGGCTATCTCATGTGGTGCTGTACAGAAACTTAAAATAATCCGTTGAGGAAATCGCATCGTGATGGAAGGTGATTCTGCGGCAGGGGGTGTACAGGAGGATTCATAAATCCTGTGATCATGGGAATGCAGGATTCACCATTCCTTCATAGGTAACCCTCAGGCTGACTCTTATCAGATGCTTACCACATCCATTTTCATAAGAGATATGGAAGCTCTGGGGATGTATTGCAAGATGGACAATCGTATAAATCAAGGATGTATTCTGCTATGGATTGGAAAGGAACGGCTATATGAAAAATAAACGTGTGCAAAAGCTGTCAGAGCAAAAGCTGATACAGTATGGATGTAGTAAGGAAGGGATGACGTACCGCTGTATCCAGAAGCTGAAGGCTCCGGATTTTTATGCGGTTATCACCTATGAAAAGCAGGAACTGCATGTTGAAGTATACGATGCACAGCTAAAGGAGCCTTATACACCGTTTCATGTACCGATGGCAAATGGCAGCTTTGTGTCATCGATCCGTGAGGAGGTTGAGGAGCTGCTGGAGAACATGGTACAGCAGTGTGCAGATGGAAATCCCTATCGTACACGCATTCTGGATTATGTTGCAAAGCGTTATCAGAGCTATCCCCAATTTCCCTGGAAGAGTGCTCCGGAGCATGGAACCTTAAAGACAGCAAAGGGAAAGTGGTATGGTGTTATCATGCATATCCCCTATCGTAGTCTGGGAATAGATGCCGATGGTATGACGGATGTCTGTAACTTAAAAAATCGTCCGGAATGCATCCAGGAGCTGATAGATTATAAGCGCTTTTATCCTGCGTATCATATGAATAAAACATACTGGTTTACGATTCTGCTTGATCAGGAGCTGTCCTGGAAGCAGCTTCAGGAGCTCATTGATGAAAGCTATCAGCTGGTAAGTGCTGCTAAATAGTGTTGTAATTCTTAAAAAAAGACAGAAATCATAGAAAAGGAGCTGCAATCAAATGGAATGGATGGAACGATTGAATGAGGCAATCGCATATATGGAGGAGCATATGCAGGAGGAGATCAGCTTGGAGGAGGTCGCCAAAATCGCCTGTACATCCTCCTATAATTTTCAGCGGATGTTCTCTTACATGACTGGCATTTCCCTGTCGGAATACATACGCAGAAGAAGAATGAGTCTAGCTGCGGAGGAATTGCAGCAGGGCACGGATAAGATTATTGATATCGCATTGCGCTATCAATATGCATCACCTACCGCGTTTAATCGTGCATTCCGCTCCGTGCATGGAATCGCACCATCCTTATTGCGCAATACGCAGACGGCTGTAAAGCTGTATCCTCCTCTTCACTTTCAGCTGTCAATCGCAGGGAGCCGCGAGCTGCAGTACAGAATCGTGAAGAAGCCGGCCTTTCGCGTTGTTGGCGTTAGCCATGAGCTGGCAAAGGAGCTGGAAAACAATTATGAGGTGGTTCCCAATCTCTGGCGTGCAGCGGCAGAAGCTGGGACGATTGCAGAGCTTGCAGCACATAGTGGATTGTGTGAGCCGAGCGGTCTTTTGGGAATCAGCATGTGTCAGGATCAGGCGGACTGGAAATTCTGGATTGGAGTGGCGAGGGAAGAGCCGCTTAACGGATATGAGGAGGTCCTGCTTCCAGAGGCATCCTGGATTGTTTTCCAGAGTGAAGGTACGCATGCGTCCATTCAGGAGCTGGAACGCAGAATCTGGACGGAATGGTTCCCGTCAACCGGCTATCGTTACGTAAATGGTCCGGTGATGGAGGTTTATCTGGATCCCGATCCTCGCTCTTCAAGACTTGAGATGTGGCTGATGATCAGCGACATGTGAAAAGCACGCAATATCGGGCAGAGAAAGAGAGGATAGGAAGGATAGGACAAGATATACTAATATCATGAAAAGCAGGAGGAATTGATGATGAACAAACCGTTTCGTATCGAAGCTAGAGAGAGCTTTCGTGTTATAGGATATTGCGTACATACGACAAATAAGAGAAAAGAAGGTCGAAAAGCGATTCCGCAGCAATGGGAGGAGCTTCAAACACAGGGACTGCAGAAGGAATTGCTGCAGCTTATGAACAAGGAGCCTTTTGGACTGTTTGGCATCAGCGTTTATAACACAGCAGCAGAGGACAGTCGTAAATTTGATCATTGGATTGCTGTTTCCAGCGACCATGCATGTACAAAGGCGCAGGAAGAATATATCGTACCGGCAGCAACCTGGGCAGTGTTTCCATGTACGATTGATACCATCGGAAAAACAGAGGTGCAGGCAATAACCAAATGGCTGCCAAAATCTGATTACAGACCGCTGAATTCCGGATATATCACCGGAAGGATGAAAGCAAAGGCGCCGGATATAACATATTATGGAGAGAATGATTTGGCTGAGGTATGGGTGGCAGTGGAAAAGAGATAATAACAGAAAATTAACAGCTTGATGCATGAGGGTACCTTTCCTATATGCATCTTTTTTATGATGTCCTGTATAAAAAAGCTGATAAACAGCTTTCCTTCTCATGATTTCAAAGAAGAAAGGGATACCGGTAATGAGGCTATAAAAATAGAAAATATATTGTATTTAACTGTATTTGGCGCTATACTGTAGGTGTAATGTCATCACTATAAGGGGCAGTTACATCACATATATGTCATATCGTATACTTTTATACACGCTGCGATTTTTTTGAAATGTAGCAAAAAAAGACTTATTTTTTTAAAAAACAAGTCTAAAAAAGGTGGTTTTTTAAATAACCACCTCAGACTGTTGACAAAGTGACTGTCGACAGTCTTTTTAAAATCTGATAGAATATCTGTGGCAGAAACGTACTTCATAAACCCAAAAATAGTCGACGTTTCTGCCATTTATTATGCCAAAAATGATA
>NZ_JANGCA010000041.1:0-42542 GCF_024463855.1 Clostridium sp. DFI.1.208
CACCATTTAGCCTCATCAAGTTTCTGTTCGTACGCTCAAAAGAATCGTTACACCACTTCCTTCACCCATGACATCACTATCAACGGCTTGTGGTTCACTACACTTGGCGGTAACTACCTGTGGTTGGTTTGTCTCCAACTGAATTTATGCCATGCCCGGCACACTAGCAAAAGGGCAGATGAGGGATAAAAATCCAACACCTTCCCTTGTATAAAGCATAATCGCAGCCCTATTCTTATTTTTCCCTGCTTCCATGTGAAGACAGGAAGGAATTCCTTTATTACTATTTACAATTATCCTCAATCAGCTTTCCATGTATGTTTACGCATCCTTCAACAACATAGGATATGCAATTCATCACCATATGGGAATCGTCTTCCATTTATAAAGCGTATCACTTATAATTACACGCTCTTTACTGCCGCAAGAAATGCACGAACTCTTTGCGCGCTTACGATCTCATATTCGGACGCATGCGGCTGTGGTGCATAGGAGAAGCTTACCGATTTACTAATCGTAGTCACATCCGCTTTCCAGTCCTTGCAGGAGGAATGCACCTGCCAAATTCCGGTTTCCGCCAGAAACTGCTGTACATTATCCGCATGCAGACCACTTCCTGCCAATAGCTCAATGCGGGAGCCATACGTGTTTTGCAGCTTCTTCAACAGCTTGAGCGCCTGCATGGCTTTGGGTTGCTGTCCACTTGTCAGAATACGGTCTACGCCGAGTGCAATCAGCGTTTCTATTGCAGCGAACGGATCCGGTGTACAGTCAAAGGCCCGATGGAATACCGCTGTTTTTCCTGCAGCATGAGCCAGTGCAATCAGTTGAGCACTCTGCTGCTCGTCTATGGTTCCATCCGCATGCAGACAGCCAAATACGATTCCATCCGCTCCATTTTTCAGCATTTCTTTAGCTTCGTCCAACAGCTGTGCAAAGTCTGCACGCTCATAACAGAAGCCTCCTCCACGGGGACGAACCATTGCCATGACGCTTAGCTGCGTGTGCTGCTTAACCAGCTTTAAAGAGCTGACACTCGGTGTCAGTCCTCCCATGTGTAAAGCACTGTTTAATTCAATACGGACAGCACCACCCTGCTCTGCCTGCAGTGCATCATCATAGCTGCCACAGCATATTTCTGTTTGTATTTTCATTGTAATCTCCTTTTCTGAAAGCCTTCCTGACGGTATCTGATGTCAAGGTCTTCGATTATGGCTATGGTATTCCTTAGTCTCATACCCTATTGAACGTGCCGTCAATCTCCATCGGTTGTGAATTTCCTATGCTTCCAGCCTGCTTTTCGCACAAAGCGATAATGATGTTCATCCGAGGCTGCAGCATCAAAGCGATAGCCCAGTCGGCAGAAGCGCTTTACATCTTCAAATTGCTGAATATTCTGCTCTGCCAGCCAGCGCACCATTTCTCCTCTTGCCATTTTCACATAGACACCCTTTTCTCTACGCTGCCCATCCTCCTCTTCCAGAAAGAATACGCTAACACAGTGTACACGATGATCCAGATGCCTTTTTATAAGCTTGCCGTACTGTTTACTGGATAAGTCCAGAATATGCTTATCCTCCTCAATCAGCCGTTGATAGGGCTTGCTTCCCCAGAAATCATAAAGGCTTGTACAAAAGGGTGTATGAAAGGGACTGTCCAGCTCTAAACGATAGGGAACTACGCCGTCAAAGGGCTCTAGAATTCCATACAGACCGGATAATATGCGAAGATGCTGTTCAGCATAGGCGAAGTATTCATCCGAAAAAAGGTCCGGTGCCATATAGCTGTATTGAATACCGTCAAAGCTAAGCAGTGCCGGCACACAGGAGGTGCTTACATCCATGTGCTGATAGCTGTTGTATGTCCATTCAGCAATGGCATCACTGCAGTTCAGCATAGCTTTTAATTCCTCCTGCTTCCTTGTTTTCAGATATGTGACAAGCCGCTTACTTTCCTGTAAAAAACACGGCATGCGCCTATGGTCCATATAATCAATTGTTGGACGTATTCGTTTTGCCGGAGCAATCAGTATCATCATGAGGCATCACCAAGAACAAGATACCATACTTCAAAGGAAAAAACAACTTTGCCGATAAGGTGATCACTACAGCGAACAGGCATTGTCCTGATCAAAAAGCCGCAGAAACTCCTCTGCAGCTCTTCATATATGTAGTATGTACCTTCTTCCTTTGTCAAGGCTAAAGCGGATGCTCTGCTTTGCTTAACATGCATCCGCAAATAGCTTTTGATACAGCATTGCTATTTGCTCCCGGGTGATGTCAATCCCTAAATTTTGCGGACTTCCGCTGCTTACTGCATCTTTACTCATCTTCTCAATACACTGCAGAAATCGTTCCCTGCTGATTCCACGTGCAGAAAGAGAAGGGATATGCAGAGCAGCAAGAAAAACCTCCATCGTCTTTATGAATACCTCTGCCCCATCCTCAGTATCACTATTTTTCGGTAGATGCAGGGCTGCGGATAATGCTTCCAGCTTTTCATGCATATGGGTATTTATGAAGTGCAGACAGTTCATCAGTAATACTGCGTTGGACTCCCCATGCGGGATATGAAACAGGGCACCGATTGGACGAGACATACCGTGTACGATTGTTACAGATGCATTATTAAAGGCAATCCCGGCCTCTAAGGCCGCAAGTGCCATTTCATTGCGCGCATCCAGATTATTCGGATTTTGCAGGGCCCTTTGAAGATTTCCTAAAATACGCTGTATCGCATTTACTGCATGCACACTGGAAAGCGGCTGTGCATGTACTGACAGATATGCTTCAATCGCATGACAAAGAGCATCCACGCCTGTAGCAGCAGTGACGATGGGAGGCACAGACAGTGTAAACGAAGGATCAACGATTGCTGCTGCAGGCATCAAAGAGCTTCCCTTCAACAGCATTTTAATATCTGTCTGTTCATCCGTGATAATCGTGAATTGCGTAACCTCGGAGCCCGTTCCTGCAGTTGTCGGTATAGCGATTATCGGCGGAAGTTTCTCAGTATATGATCGTCCCATGCACGCACATAGATTTTTTATCGTTTTTAAAACGCTCATCATAGCCACAGCCTTCGCACTGTCGATAACGGAACCGCCTCCAATGGCAATGATAAAGGTATTCTCTGGACATAGCGCATACGCATCATAGCCTTCCTGTATCATGCCTGTGGTAGGCTCACCCGTAACTCCGCTGAATATACGATAGTGAATCTGCAGCCTGTCCAGTATATCTGTAATACGCTGGACATTGCCAAGGCTTATCATAAGTGGATCTGTTACAATAAAAGCCGATGCTCCATATTCACAAAACAACTCCTCGCTCTGTTTCAATGCATCCATGCCGGTATATAATCTGGATGGCATCAAAAATTGATTGCTCATAAAATTCCCCTTTCTATGTCATATAATACCGGAAAATATCTCCAACAAGAGAAATCTCCGTATCGGTTAATTGTATATGAAAGATATCCTCCAACAGGCTGAGCTTACGCTTACAAAGATCAAAAATCTCATCGAGCTCCACATTTAAGGAATTATCAAATTGATTCCTGCATACAGCTCGTTCAGCCATAATCGACAGGTGTGTCAGAAATGGAATCAGTGTGATATTCTCTTTTGGCAGCTGCAGACCTTCAACAAGCTCCTGATAAATCGTATAGCCCAGCTTATACATTTTATCCGCACTTAAAAATTGCAGTTGATCCTTCAGCAGCATCTCAATCATATAATTGGGAACATCCTCGCTGCCTCCGGGATCCTGTTCATAATAAACAGAAATCAGATCACTTAATCTTTTCAAACCATTTTCAATGATAATCTCGTTTGTTGAAATAAAGGGTACATCCTCCATATGAAGATTAACAGTTCCTACGTTTGCAAGAATTCTGTAATCTGTAAAATTGATGCCGGCAGCACTGTCATGATTGCAGGTGAATAACGTGATACCGAAATCCTTTACTGCATGAAGTGTATCCTGTATGATCTTCTTCAATTTCACCGCTGTCCCTTCCCCGCTGAGACATGTGATAACAACTGCGGTTTTCTGTGACAGCTTCGTTTTTAACGCCCCACTGATATTTTTCGCGAGATAGGGCACATGATCCGATAGCTCCGCATGCAGTTCCTGAAGACTCAGATCCCCATTCATGCTTCTTCGTATCGCCTCCAGCAGCAGCGGCGTGTTCACCATACTGATGACCCTGCAATCGATGCCGGTTTTCTCAGATAGAATTTCACCAAAGGAGAGCAGAGACCCCATATCCACCATAAGTAATATTCCGCGGGAATGCGGGATCGCCTTCATCTTCTCTTCCACCTTATCGATAAAGGTGAGCGTATTCTCGTTCAAATCCATATCCATACTATACACATTCGAGCATTTTAAAAGCTCATTTGCGACCTTGACCATATGATAGGCAACACCGTCTCCATGAGACAAAACCAGTATGCTTATTTTTGACTCATTCCGCATTTTATCCATACATAAAAACATTGTCAGCATAAAGGTCTCATCGTCATTCAAACTGATATTCAGCTGGAATTCAATATCCTTCTTCATATTTTTTGCAACCATGAATTCAGTCGTGTTCTCACTTGCGATATCGATCGTATCCTTATTCAGAATGGTCTTGCGACTGGCATTTTCCACGAGTGAGGATATATGCAGGCAAATCGCTGTAAAGACCTCCTCGGACAGCTTGCGATTAATTTTTATTTCTGCATACTCAATCGCATTTTTCACAACCTGATATACACTGGAATTGATGATATTCAGCAGCTTATTCGCTGCGCTGCTTACCTGAAATTTTTTTGACAGCTTGTCTACATATTCATTCATATATGCTTTCAGCTTTTTGTTAATCAGGGCAGGATCGTCGTATTCACGGGAATATAAGGCAAATTTTTCGTTGATTTTCACATAGATGTTACCAGCCTGTATATGATCAAAGGATGTTGCGTTATAATGCTAATTTACAACAAGCGGTGTGTTTACAGCCAAATCATTTTCCTGCTTATTTTTATTCCAGTTGAGATAGCCGGAAATCACATCATTGCCAAGGTGCTCTCGGTCAATATGCAGAAATTTCTGATTTTGTGTACGATAATCCAGATATGCTCTTGCACAGATCATTTTGATATCCGCCATGAGCTGCCCTACATTCCCATTGCAGGAATAGGATAAAAGAGACTTCATAACGATGGGCTCGATAACCATTTCCACCTTGATCATATTGTACTCGATGGAGAAAAAGCGGACGATGAGATCATAGCGTTCATATATGGTTCGCTCACTCAGTGCCGGGATATCGATAATCATCGGAATCCTTCTTTTAAATGTATCCAATAGGCTCTCCGTCAGATTTGCTGTGGTTGCGCCGATAATCAAAACCTTTGCCTGATTCACCCGTGAGGAATCACCGATTCTACGATAGATTCCCTTATCCATGAGTAGAAACAGCATTTCCTGGCCTTCTACAGACAGGCGGTGGATTTCATCGAGAAACAAAATACCTCCATCTGCTTCCTTGACAAGACCTTCCTTATCCTCATTGGCTCCTGTAAAGGCACCCTTTATATAGCCGAAGAGCATACCGGTCAGCAGCTGTGGATTATCTGCATAGTCTGCACAGTTTAAAACCACAAAGCGCGCATTTTCTTTTAGTATGTGATTTGCCAACGCAAACTCAAACATCATTTCCGCCAGCATGGTCTTTCCAACCCCGGTAGGTCCATGCAGCAGGGTATGCAGCCCGTTGGGGGGATAAATCATAGCCGCCTTTGCTTTTTCCAGACACTGCTTTAAGCTATCCTCCGCACCGATTACCGAAGCAAAATAGTCAACCTCATCATCTGCTGTTTCTTCTGTATATGCCAAAGCACTGTTCAAATCTGAATAATCAAGCTCCGGAATCGTCCCTTGTTTCAATTCCGCCAATCGCTCCCTATCGAAATAGCGTACAGGTCGTCCTGCGATCCGAAGCAGGCGATGCTCCTGAACAAGCTCTTTTGTATGAGTCTGCACACAATCACGGCTGCAGCCAAGTGCTTTCTGGATGATTGCTGCATCAAAGCCGTTGAAGCCAAATTGAATCATCTCCACATCCACCTGCTTACTCTGCTGTTTTATAAATTCATAAATCTTTTCTTTCATGGTAGCCTCTCCTGCTTTTGTAATTATCAACCCCCATCCGCTGACGATACTTGCTCACTGTTCGCCTTGATATGCGAATCCCCTTATGCTGCAAAGCCTTTGCGATTTCCTCGTCCTTCCAGGGACTCTGCTCCTGTTCAATGATTTGCCGTATTTGCAATGCAATGCTTTGCTGTGTATGACCGCAATGCAGCGGATCGTTATTGAAAAAGATACGCATCGGATACACGTTATCCTGTACCTGAACATATTTATCACAAACAGCACGGGAAATCGTCGATTTATGCATATGAAGCCTGGTCCCCGCCTCCTGCATGGTCAACGGTCGCAACGTGCCATGACGATAAAAGAATTCCTCCTGCTCCTGAATGATGTATTCCATGATATGATACAGTGTAGTATTGCGCATGGTAATGGCGTCGTTGATCTGCCGAATTCTGGAAACATAGGCTTTTGCATATTCTTTGTATTCATACTGCATTGCTATGGAGGAAGGCTTTAATCGATAACAGGGCTGCCGTATTTCAATGCATAGGGCCGGCTGCAATGTTATGATGACATCCGGCTGAATATATGCGAAATCATCCTGCAGCTGTGCTGGGTATGGCTGACAGGAAAGAATGGATGCTTCTGCACGAAGAAGCTCCTCCCTGCTGCATTGCACTGCCAGCAGAAGCCTTTCACTCTGTCTGTTGAAATAAAACAGCTCCAGATAATGCTCTACGATACGTATAGCAGTCGGATCGGGATTACAAAGGCGCTGTAGCTGAAATAAAATAAAATCCTTTACATCCCTGCATCCAAGACCAGCCGGTTCACATATCTTCAGCTTTTCAATGGTGTCCAGAATTATCCTCCTTGCATAGCCTGCTTTTATAAAATCATCAATACATGCGTCCGCAAGAAATCCATGAGCATCGAGATTCATTAAAATCAGATCGGCGATATCCATATTACAGCCATGGATAAGCGCCAGCTGCTGCTTCAGCTCATCAAACAGGGTTCTTGTCTGAGCAAGCTGTTCAATCTGATTCCTGTTGTATTCGTTTCCTGCAGGAAGTGCTGCGTACTCTTCAAATTCAACCATTGGATTTTCTTCAATCTCCTTTACAATCGTGAGATCGATCTCAGAAGCCGGCATGCAAAGCATATGCAGACTAAACTGCTGCAGCTGACTCAGATACTGTGTCTGCTTCTGCTCATATTGCTCTTTCCATGTAAATTCCTGCGTACTTTTCATATCCCATCCTCTACTCAATTATTGTATCATAACATTATTACAAAGCGATATTACATTGTCGGATTCTGCAAGGCAAGGTCAATATCCAAATGATATTGACCTGATTTTTGTTAAAAAATTCCAATAAATGCACCAATCAGAGAAACAGCCAGAATGATGATCAGAATCATATTGTAGTTCTGACCTTTTTTACGGAAATACAGATAGATTCCCATAACAGCTATCAATGGAAGCAGTCCCGGACAGATACTGTCAAGAATATTCTGGATAACAAGCGGTTCCTTTGCGTTCGCCAGCTTGAATTTCAGAATTGTCTCAACCTTAATATAGCTGGCACTCAGAGCTCCCATCATGAATAGTCCCAGTATTGCGGTGGAGGTGATCACTTTGTTGATAATTCCATTATGCAGCATAAGGGCAACGGATTCCTTCCCCAGCTTATATCCGAAATGAATTACATAATATCCAATGATATACGTAACAAGTGCGAACAGAAGAGGTATAAAGGCCCCAATCAGACTGCCCTGCATTGCGAAGGTAACACCGATAGAGTAAAACAGCGGCTTCAGCGTCGCCCAGGTAAGGGTATCCCCGATTCCGGCCAAAGGTCCCATAAGCCCTGTTTTGATACTGGTAATCATTTCATCACCGATCATTTCCCCATTGGCCTTTTGTTCCTCCAGGGACAATGTGATACCGTGAATGACCGACCCGAAGATTCCTTCACTGTTATAAAACTGCAGATGACGCTGCAAAGCCTGCGCATATTCCTCTTTATCCGGATACAGCTTTTTCAGACAAGGTGTCATGCAGGCACAAAACGATAACGCCTGCATACGTTCAAAGGAATTTGAAATTTCCGGCTGCAGATACCATAGATTCCATGTTTTTGTAATATCCTTCTTTGTTAATTTTCTCTCCATATGTACTATCCCTCCGCGTTTTCTTTTTGCTGATCACCAATTACAAAGACAATGATAATTGCAATCAGCGTTCCAAAAATTGCTGCAGCCATCGTGTTGATTCCAAGGAAAATAATAGAGAAATATCCCAGGAAGAAGAAAGCAAGCAGCTTGGGTTTACCAAGTGTTACAATAACGATGGCAAATCCCAGAGCCGGCAGGATACCTCCAGCTACGTTCAATCCGGTCGTGATCCATGCAGGAAGAATATTCAGCAGATTCTGAATAGCATCCGGTCCTACCAGATTTGCGATGAATACTGGAGGAAAACGAAGCAGGAAGGCAAAAATCAGAGGATATATGGTTGCATTCAACCAGATTCCTTTTGTATTTCCGTTTTTGGCGTGCTTATCTGCATTATGTGTGAACTTCGCATTTCCGGTACGCCGAATCTGTTCAATCAAAGCGCCTGCAACACCAAGCGGTACTGCAAGTATAACAGCTTCCTCAGCAGACATCCCTGTACTTAAAGCAATCGGAATCGCGATAATTGCAGCCAGAGCCTCATCGGCTGGCATATTATTACCGGGTGAGATCATTCCAAGGTAAATCAACTCAATATAGGCACCAATTACCATCGCCGTAGGTATATCTCCATAGAAGAACCCCAAAATACCTGCGATCAGAATAGGCTGGCGAAGTGAACTGCTTAGTGTATATCCGATTTTTGTTGCTGCAAACCAGTAATAAACTCCGCAGAAGATTGCAATAGCGATACTTGTCATGAATACTTCCTCCTCACATTTTTATATCTGAAAACTGAATTCTTGTCTCATTTGGCAGAACCTGTACATCGATTTTCACACCGCTTGCATAGATTTCAGCTAAATCCCCATATTCCTGCTTGGATAGATACACCTGTCCTACAATCATCTTTTTCCCCGGCTCAGATGCAATACCGCCAATATTTAAGGCCGGATAGACAATTCCTCTTTCCAGACATTCCTTCGCATCTTGTACATTTCTGAATAGAAGGAACGCATTGCCGGAGCCAAATTCATTTTCTTTATAAAGCTGAACCGCCTGTTCCTTACTATAGACGTGAACCTTGATTTGCGGTGGTGCCGCCATGGTGTAAATACTTGACATAAACGGGTCTTTGCTTAATTCATCATTGATTATGATGATCTGAGATGCATTTGCCTGCTTCACCCATTTTGTTATTACCTGCCCATGTATCAGCCGATAATCGACACGAACCATTTTAATTGCAGCCATATATCTGAACCTCCTTTTTTTCGTAAAACTGTTTCAGACTCTGGATATGTATTTTCTGAAGGTAGCACAGCAGCTCCTGCTCATTCAGCTGCTTCAGATTCATGACAGCTTCAATCAGCAAAGCCAGATTCACTCCCGTAATCAGCGCGATGTTTTCACTTTTCATCAGTCCCATTGCTACATTACAGGGAGTGCCTCCAAACAAATCAACAAGCACGAGCGTCTTCTTATCCCCTATTTTTTCTTTCAAATCCTTCTGCAGATGCTCCAGTGACATCCCCTCCAAATAGGGGCAAACCTCAATGTCCTTTTGTGTACCGATAATCATTTCGGCACTGTTTTTCAAAGCCTCACTAAATACGCCATGTGTCGTAATTACGATTTTTTCAAACAAAACGAATGCCCCCTTATTCCATATTGGCATGGCGGGCATACAAATCATCATTGCTTTGATGTGTATACTCCTTCAAATACATTACCATGCTGTCGCATATCAGCCAGGTCAGCTGTTCAAAGGATGAACCGCGTGGCTGTATTGTACTTTTCTTTATATTGCGATCTGTCGTTTTGGATGTAATGCCGGGAATTGCAATATGACAGACTGCCAGCTTCCCAATGGTGCTCTGCGGGAAAATTGTAAGCAACGCTACACGGGCTCCCTGTGCTGTTGCTTTTTTTCCTGCCGCCACCAGAGAAGCAGTCTCACCGGAGCCGGAACAGATGATGAGAAGATCCCCCTGCTTAATTGGTGGTGTTGTCGGTTCACCAACAAATGCTACACGATAGCCCAGATGTAGCAATCGATTGGAGAATGCTCTGGCTGCAAATCCGGATCTTCCTGCACCAGCAACAAACACACGGTTTGCCTGCATGATTTCTTTTACAACCTGCTGTACCTCATCTTCACTCACAGCTTGTGCGTCGGTGTTTAATTCATTTAGAATAGCGGATAAGTTTTTACATGGTGTCATATGACAGCACGCTCCATCGCCTCTTTGATCCTTCTGGCTTCTTCTTTGGGATTCTTAGCCTGCGTAATACTTTTTCCAACAATGAGAATATCCGGATGATAGCTAAGATATTCCTGTACGGTACTGCTGTTAATACCTCCGGCAACTGCAATGCGGCAGTTTTTCACATACTGCTGGATTTCCTTTAAATCTTCGAGCGGTGTGCGTCCGAGCAGCTGCTGATCACTGCCTGTATGCACCGCTATGTAATCGACTCCCAATGCTTCCACATCCGCAACCGTTTTCCTGAAGTCCGGCACACAGATCATATCCACTACTGTCTTTTTCTCATACTGCTTTGCGGCCTTCACACATGCTGCTATCGTAGCACGATCCGTAACCCCCAGCATGGTGACATAATCAGCACCGCTTTCAAATGCCATTTCCGCTTCTTTTTTTCCGCCATCCATAATTTTCATATCTGCCAGAATTTCCTTTTCCGGAAACAATCTTCGCATCGTGCGAACTCCTTCCATCCCAACAGATAATACAAAAGGCGTACCTATTTCAATAATATCAACATATTCCTGTATCTGCTCAATGCACCTTACAGCATCATCAAGATGGATACCATCATAAGCCAACTGCAGTTTCATTTTTGATTTCCTCCTTTATGTGATAATACGCAGCCACTACCTTATCAATCAGTGCCGGATTTTCATCCAGAACAGAATAATGAGCTACCGCCTCCCGGATTCCATGTGTTTCGATATATTCCTGAATTTCAACAGCCTGCGCCTCCCCCTGATTTCGATAAAGATAAGCCGCAGCAAGACCTTCACATAATGCAGTATTGGCTAATCCATTTCTAGCACATTCAACGATTGGAAGCACCAGGCGGTCATTTGCCGCTATTTTGCGAATAGGACTTCTGCATACACGCGTTATATCATCATACACGCCCGGTGTGATATAACGCCGTATGGTGTAATCAATAAATGCCTCCAGCTCTTCCTTTGCGAATCCATGCTTTAAGGCAATCAAATCTGCAGCCTCCTGCATGGCTTTTTCAACCCGGTTACAGATTGCCTTATCCTCAAAGCATTCACGCACATACCTCTTATGGTAAAGCCAGCCAAAATAACCACCGATACAATGCGCTGAATTCACAATAAACAGCTTACGCTCGATATACTTTTGCAAATGGCTGGTATACAATCCGCCTTCAATTGGATGCTCTTTTCGGTCAAGCAACTCATTTTCCGCAATCACAAGCTCATAATCATCTGCGATTTTAACAAATTTATGCCCGTTTTCTTCCCCATCAATAACCATTCTTGCAATAGCCGTATTAACAAATACTGCGGATTGCTGTATTTGCTCCACATCATCTTTGGCAAGCTTCAATACCTCCTCCTTTAGCATAGTTGATGCAAAAATTGCATTTTCACATGCCAATACCTGTACGCTGTCCTTCTTTAAACGTTGGCGCAGCAGCAGGCCTTCACAAATCAATGGTGCGATTTTAGGCAGATTGTTTGGCCAGACAGAAGTGGTGATTACATCACAGTGCGCAAGTTCCCAAAGCAGCTGTTCCTTATCGTCTATCGTTGAAAGAGCACAGACATGATCGATATGCAGCGGTTGCAAATCATGGTTAATCAGCTGCAGATCATACCCTTGATCCTCGTTGATCATATCGATCAGCTCTTCATTCACATCTGCGAATACGACCTCATATCCGGAAGCATGCAAACGTTCCCCGATAAAACCTCGTCCAATACTACCAGCACCAAAATGTACAGCTTTTCTCATAATTCTCCTCCTTTCATTCTTTTACGGTTCCTACCGCTCACCCTATTTGTTAGCAACCAGCGTGCCGCAAGATATAGAAAGACACTATTTTTTCAATATTTATATGAAAAATATGTAGAATGACGTAGTTTTATCATAAAAAAAGAATGCACTTTTTAATTCTAACGAATTTCTGCATTCTTCATTTTTATTTATTCCTATTCAGTCTCTCTTTTAAAGCATCATATGTATCACATTCCAGAATTTGGATGACTGCATCATCAATCTGCAGATCGGATAAGGTATTCTCCCAATCGTCATCAATACCATACTTGTGGACAATCAATGATTTTAATAATGTCCTTTTGCCCTTCTCAAGCCCTTTTTCGATTCCTTTCTCAATTCCTTTTTCAATCCCCTGTTCAAGTCCCTGCTCCATACCTTCTTTAAAGCCTTTCGCAAGACCTAGCTTTTCAGCTTCAGCCGTTTGCTCCTTCAGATTGGCGTCTACTGCACGCTGCGCAAATTCTATCGATTCCGCCCAGCTGAATAACGGACCATCCTCTCGCATTTCATTATATTTTTCCACAGCAACCTTCACCATCCTTCTCTTCATGTTTAGTATAACATCATCCGGATTATATGCAAGTACATAGCAGAAGGTTTCAAACTCTGTCAGGTTTTCTACGCCTCCCACTTCCCTGATGCGCTGTCTGATCAGCGGTAAAAATACAATCGCACGATGCAGCGTACCGTTTGGCTCCTCCCGGTTATCCTCATCCTTTACCGTGTAATGACGGATCATACGTCCTGTATCGTTTGGTCTGCAATTCAGAAAAATGATCTGGTAAAACGGCTTCAGCCTTGTGTAATCATCCCCCTGCTTCAGCTGTCTGCCGACCAGTCGGTAGCCATACTGCTGAAAACGCAGCTGTTCCTCCCTCGTGTATCCGGATACCTGCATTTCCAAATCATAAAAATGACCTGTCTCATCCTCCAACACAACATCCAGCACCGCTCGTTTTCCAAAAAAGACTTCCGGTAACAGCTCCGGATTCAACACCCTTGTCTTTTGAACCTTCAATCCGTAAATTTCTTCAATGATCCTGCTTCTCAGCATTTCAGAGTCCGCATCCTCTCCAATCAGCATATACTTGAAAAAAACATCATTGTGAAAGGGGATCGGATACTCCCTTTCCTTCCCTTTTTCCATAGGTGGAGCCCTCCTTTTTTTCTTATACACTCTTATATACGTAGGAAAAGGGCAAAACTCCTAAATTTTATGAAAAAAAAATTAAAAACCTTTATCTGTACATAAAAAAATCAGATGATAAAGCAAGCCTGAATCTAAGAAAATTTCATTTATTTATCCGCTGACCGTATGCTCACGTCAAAAACTGTCCGCTATACAGATTGCTTTTCTTTTCAACAAGCTCCGGCTACGAAACATAAAAAAGCTGCACATCCCTGTAACGGGTATGCGCAACTTTTTTTAATTATCAAAATGGGTTATCTCAACCGTATACTCCCCATCTCTGACATCTACACTGATTTTATCATCCTTACCTGCATTGCCTTCAATCATCCTGCGAGCAATCAAAGTTTCAATATTTCTCTGGATATAACGCTTCATTGGACGCGCACCATACAATGGATCCACACCCTGTGTAGCAATGGCTTTGTATACAGCATCACTGACCTGCAGCGTAATATCCTTATGCGCAAGACGCTGGGTAAGCTCTCTCATGAATTTATGTGCGATTTTACCAAGCATATCATCATTCAATGCATTGAAAACAACAATTTCATCGATTCGGTTAATAAACTCCGGCTTAAAGTACTTCTTCACTTCGTTCATATAATTTGCATCACGATCAACACCATCAAAGGCAAACTGACTTCCCAGATTGCTGGTCATAATCAGCAGCGTGTTTTTGAAATCCACAGTCACACCCTTGGAATCGGTAATTCTTCCATCATCCAGAATTTGCAGAAGTACATTGAATACATCCGGATGCGCCTTTTCTACCTCATCGAATAGAATGATAGAATATGGATTGCGGCGCACGGCCTCGCTCAGCTGTCCGCCTTCATCGTAGCCGACATATCCTGGAGGTGCACCAATCAAACGGGAAACACTGTGCTTTTCCATATATTCACTCATATCAATGCGGACGATATGAGACTCACTGTCAAACAGCTGCTCTGCCAATGCCTTGGCAACCTCCGTCTTACCAACACCGGTCGGCCCCAAAAACAGGAAGCTTCCAATTGGACGATGCTCATCCTGTATCTGTGCCTTACTGCGCAGAATGGCATCACTGACAAGCTCCAATGCATTATCCTGTCCGATGACACGTTTCTGCAATGCTTCCTTTAAATGCAAGAGCTTTTGACGTTCGCTTTCCACAAGACGGCTGACCTCCACGCCAGTCCAGCGGGATACGATTTTTGCGATCAGCTCTTCATTCACAGTTTCCTGAATGAGGGCGTCCTCCTTCTGCTTATCCGATTGTTCACGAATCAGCTTTTCCAGATGTGGTATTGTTGCATATTGCAGCTTGGCAGCATCCTCGTATCGTGCTTCATTCTGTGCCTGCTCCAGATCCAACTTTGCCTTCTCCAGACGAACCTTGGCATCCTTGCTTTCCTCCAGCTCTGCTTTCTCATCCTCCCATTTTGTATACAGGGAGTCCTTTTCCGCCTGCAGCTGCGCAAGCTCTGTGCGAATATCCTCCAGACGCTCCTTCGCCTTTTTATCTTCCTCTTTCTTCAGTGCGGTTTCCTCAATCTGCAGCTGCATGATCTTTCTTTGCAGCTCATCAAGCTCCTGCGGCATAGACTCCATTTCCACCCGCAGAGTGGCACATGCTTCATCAATCAGATCGATCGCCTTATCCGGCAGGAACCGGTCAGTGATGTAGCGGTTGGACATCGTAGCTGCAGCAAGGATAGCCTCATCCAAAATCTTAACACCGTGATAGGATTCAAAGCGGTCCTTCAACCCACGCAGGATGGAAATGGTATCCTCTACGCTTGGCTCCTGCACCATAACTCGCTGGAACCGTCGTTCCAGGGCCGCATCCTTTTCGATATACTGTCGATATTCATTGAAGGTAGTTGCCCCGATACAGCGCAGCTCACCACGTGCCAGCATCGGCTTCAGCATATTGCCGGCATCCATACTGCCCTCCGTTTTGCCTGCACCAACCAGATTGTGAATTTCATCAATAAACAGAATGATATTTCCTTCTGCCTGCTTCACTTCCTCCAGAATGGATTTTAGACGCTCCTCAAACTCACCGCGATATTTCGCGCCCGCAATCAGAGACCCCATATCCAGCTCAATCAGTTTCTTTTCCTTCAGGGACTGCGGTACATCTCCCTTCATAATCCGCCAGGCGATTCCTTCCACAACAGCGGTTTTTCCAACGCCGGGTTCACCGATGAGCACCGGATTGTTTTTTGTCTTCCGGGATAAAATCTGTATAACACGGCGGATTTCATCATCCCGTCCGATAATCGGATCGATTTTTCCATTCTTTACATCCTCCACCAGATCACGTCCGTATTTACTCAACGCCTCCAGATTGGATTCCGCATTCGGTGAATCCATCCGCTTACCGCCTCTGCGCTTCAGCTCCTCATCCTTGCAGGTATTTTCGTTAAGATGAAATTCCTTAACCAACTGCTTGGATATATAGGATTTGTTGAACATCAGGGCAATCCAGACACTGGCAACACTCAGATAGGTTTCCTGAATTCCCGCACTCCACTGCTCCGCCTTGGAAAAAGACTGAGCTACCTCATTTGACAGCTGCGGATTGACATTGCTGCTGGTTGCCACTCTATTCATTTCCTGATCAATCAGCGTCAGGGCTCTTGTCTTATCTATATTCAGGCGCTTGAATAAGCCATCCAGCACATCATGTTCAAAGATGGCCTTCAGCATCTGGATGGTGTCAACGGTTGTATGCTGATACGATTTGCAGATTTCCACTGCCTGCATGATAATCTCCTGCAGCTTTTCACTCATTTTATCAAAGTTCATACGATCACGCTCCTTTTTAGCACTCTCACTCTTTGATTGCTAATGCTATTATAGCACAGTTTTTAGCACTGTCAACACCTGAGTGCTAAAAAAGAGAAAAAGTATAGTGAAAAAGTAGGAATAGACCACCTATGGCATTTATTCTTCTGATTGAAACCAATCAAGGATAGAGAAACCAGAATTGCCTGCAGAAGTGATTGAATTTTTCAGTCCAGCTATCATCAAGCACAGCATTCCCTGTGTTGCATATTCTCATTACGGAAACTGCATGCTTTATGAAAGATATCCTCCTATCTGCAATATCGTTTACAAAATTTATCCGTATGCTTCACACTCCTGAAACTCCGCCCTCCTTCTTACGAAAAAAGAGAAGCTGGAGCCGTAAAAAAGCAGGTGGTCTCACACCTGCTGATCCTATAAGTACGTGTCAATATGGCAGCTGTCACGCAGCATCCCTTTATCAAACTGACAAGCTGTCTCCTCAATTATTTCTTAATCGTTCAGATAAGCTTTGATTTCCTGCATATTATGAATTCTTGCATAAGCCTTGCTCTGATCTACTCCATAACGATCGTCCGCATAGGCAAGCACGCGCATACCCGCAGCATTTCCTGCCGCTATACCATATTTGCTATCCTCCACCGCGATACATTCCTCCGGCTTCACATTCAGCTTTTTTGCGGCTGTCAGATAAATTTCGGGATTGGGCTTGCTTTCATGGAACATCTCACCACTCAGCAGCTCGTCAAAGCAGCCAACCAGATCACAGACATTTTCCATGGTCTGAATCTGATGCATGGCTGAGCTGGATGCAACAGCCGTTTTATAGCCATGCTCACGCAGCCAGATCAAAGTTTCCTTAACGCCGGGATTCAATACCTCATCATATCCAAACGCATGAAGCTTACAGTAATCATCCAGCTTTTCCTTAAACTTTTCCATTGGCCAGTCCATATGCATGACCCGCATGCTTTCTGTATATGTATACGTATAGGAGCTGCCGACCAGAGAATGCATAAAAGCATCATCCACCTCAGTTCCATAGCTTTTATAAAATCCCCTCAGCTGCTCCAAATTTTTTGGTTCGCTATCCACCAGCACCCCATCCATATCAAATATTACGGCTTTGATCATACTCTACTTTCTCCTTTTCCTTGCTTATTACCAGTATATCGGGACAATTCTGCTTGTTCTGCATCGTAATTCTACATACGCTATAAAAGCGGCTCTGCAATCCAGCACTCCATGCCAGCAGAGCTTCACTTTCTTCTCTGTTACAGGCCTGTCCCCAATACAATACCAGAATCAGAATACCATGCTTTCTCAACAGATGCAATGCTTTTGTGACAGCACAAAGAGACGTTTCCCGCCTTGTCATGATTTCAGGATCCCCATGCGGCAGATATCCGAAATTAAACACACCCAGATCCAGCGGCTCCCGGATATAGGCATCACAGCTTTCATGTGAATCCAAAATCAGGGTAGCCTTTTCCTCCAGCTGTTCAGCCTTCAGCTTTTCTTTGGTCTGCGCATACGCCTGTGGCTGAATATCAAACGCATAGACATGAGAACAGTTCTTCTGCCGTGCAAGAAACAGCGTATCATATCCCTGCCCCATGGTAAAATCAGCACAGATGCTATTTTCTGTTAACTGGCTGTTCATGATATCATGAACGATTTCAACAACTTTTTTCATGTAATCTCCTTTTTTCACCACTGTATTCATTATATAATAGCAGTAAGGAGAATGCTATGAAAACAATAAACGATTCCCATATTCAAATGGTGTTACAGCTCTTTCCTACCATCCATAAGGAAGCCTGGCTGGTGGGAGGCTGTGTACGTGATATGCTGATGGAACGAGAGCTGCATGATTATGATATCACAACGGATGCTACGCCGTATGAGGTGATGGCGCTGTTCAGGAAATACGGCTACCGTGTCATACCAAGCGGCTTGAAGCATGGTACTGTAACAGTCCTTGTACAGGATGAGCCGGTTGAAATCACTACCTATCGTACAGAAAGTGCTTATACAGATCACCGCAGTCCAAAAGCAGTCCGCTTCACCTCAGATCTCGATGAGGATTTAAAACGGCGTGATTTCACAATGAATGCAATCGCCTGGCATCCGAAGCGGGGCTTTCATGACCCTTATCATGGTCAGGCAGACATCGCCAGAAAAATCATTCGCTGTGTGGGGAATGCTTCTGAAAGAATGCAGGAGGATGCCCTGCGCATTCTTCGTGCACTGCGCTTTCACTGTACGCTGCACTTTGCAATCGAGGAAGAAACCGCGCAGGCAATACGCACCCATGCCCATCTGCTCTCCTATATATCCAGAGAACGTATTCGTGAGGAATTCAACCGTATCCTGCTGCAGGATTATCCGGATACATTACAGCTGTTAAAGGATATGCGGGTATTGGATGCGATTGCGGCAGGCTATACGAGGTTGATGAATAAAGAACAGAACAATCCCTGGCATATATATGATGTATTCACGCATACCGACGTGGCACTGAACCACACGGCAGGAATGCCATTGGAGGGCAAGCTAGCCATCATTTTTCATGACGTAGGCAAACCGGCATGTGAAGCTTTTGATGCCGATGGCATCTCTCACTATTACGGTCATGCGCAGAAATCCGTTGAGCTTGCAAAACATTGGCTGAAGGAGCTTCGCTATGACAACAAAACCATACATCGTGTTTTGCGCTGCATTGCATATCATGATTACAATCTCACACCGAAAAAAAGCACCCTGCGCAGATATCTGTCAAAATTTGATAATCAGCTGCCGGATGCCTTACTGGCATTGGATGTACAGCTCGCAGACCAGCTGGCGAAAAATCCGGAGCTGGCCGCAAACGGGGTCCAGCTCATCCGGCAATGCAAGGAGCTGCTGCTGAAGATGCACGCTGAAGAGGAGCTTCTCAGCCTACAGACACTTGCGGTGAATGGCAGAGACATGATGGATTGCGGTCTGCGCGGCAAACAGATCAAAACCGCACTGCATATGCTTCTGGACTACGCGATGCAGGATCCTTCCCGAAATACCAAAGAACAGCTGCTTGAAGAATTGAAAAGAAATGCAGAAGCCTGCACACTTGACAGCTCTGATTAAAGAAACAGGAGAGCTCCTATACAGTATTGCGATAACGGATAGCATATGGCGTTTTCAACGTTCACCAGCTAACGCTATGATCCGCTTGCTGTACCAAAAAGGAGGCGCCCCTATTGGAAAGCCTCCTTTTGCAAGCCTGACAGGTATTCATCTCCGGTGCTCTCATTCACTTAAACGCTTCAGATCATCCACCAGATTCTCACATACCTCTTCATCCAGCTGTGACAGGATGTATCCCTGATACGTACAGTATTTGGTTTTGATATCCTGGATGGTTTTCAGCTCGGTCTCATTTCGCACCTTATCCTGCAATTCACTGAGGATATCCGCAGTAAGGCGAATCGGCTGGTCGTATACCATCGTGATATCAGCAAGAGAACAGTTTCTCTGCCCCCGCACCTTGTTTACTGCCTGATTGAGATAGTATTCTATCATAACGGCCTGTTTGTGAATCTGTAATCCGCAACTCATATAGCATCATCCTTTCTGACAATGCTATCGTACTGCATATTGTTACATCATGAATGTAACAATTTCTAAAAAGCAAGACTTCCACTCAGGAATCCATAGCCGACTGCCAGCACACCACACAGCAGCATTACGGTTATCGGACTCTTTTTATATTTTCTCAACAGAAGAAATCCCAGTGCAAACAGCAGCACGCTTTCTATGTTTAAATCAGCAAGAGAAATCGCTTTTCCTCCCCAGAAGGCATCAATTCCCAACGACACGCCCGCAGAGGCAATCAATGCGACCACAGCAGGACGAAGTCCCTTCAGTACTGCCTGTATAGCATCCAGCTGCCGATATTTATAATACAGAAAGGACAGCGTCAGGACAATGACAAAGCTGGGCAGTACAACACCAAGAGATGCTACCAAAGCCCCGGGAAGGCCGGCAATCTTGGTTCCGACAAAGCTGGCCGCATTGATTGCAATCGGCCCCGGGGTCATCTGTGAAATGGTCAGGATATCCGCAAACTCCCGCATGCTCAGCCAGCCATGCATGGCAACGACCTGATCCTGAATTATCGGAAGTGCCGCATACCCTCCGCCGATACTCAAAAGTCCGATTTGCAGAAAGCTCAGCAGCAGCTGTAACAACGTCATTGCAGACCACCCTCCTTTTTCATCGCACGCTCAATCATATAGCCCAGTGCTCCACACACCAGGATGATAATGAGCAGATTGACATCAAACATCACATTGCAAACAAACGCTGCCAGCATAATGAGCACATACACCTTCTGCGGCTGACTCCAGACCTCCCTGCCCATCGTCCATACCACATCGCAGATGGTCGCAACCACTCCTGCCTGCATCCCAAACAGCATAAGCTGTATCCAGCGTATCTGAATAAACGCCTCATAGCAGTAGGATATCACTGTTAAAATCACAAGCGGAGGCAGCACCGTTCCAATTACCGCAACGATTGCCCCCAGAATGCCTGCACAGCGATAGCCGATACTGATTGAGGCATTGACAGCGATTGCTCCGGGGGAGGATTGGGCAATGGCCACCAGATCCATCATCTCTCCCTCTTCGATCCAATGCAGATCCTCAACAAATTTCTTTCTCATCAATGGTACGATCACATAGCCTCCACCAAAGGTACAGGCACTTAACATAAACACGGAAGAAAATAATTTTCCGTACATTTTTGCATTTTTCTCCATTTTCATCACCTTCCCTACTATTATAGTCCTTGTCATTTCATAATGAAAATAGTATTATTATATATATTTTATAATTTATTATTATGAAAGGAGATTTCCATGACCCTGCGACATTTACGTATCTTCGTTGCGGTATGCACCTGGGGGAGTATCACAAAGGCTGCTGAAAAGCTGCATATCGCACAGCCCTCGGTATCCCTTGCCATACGGGAGCTGGAGGAATATTATCAGCTGCAGCTGTTTGACAGAATTTCCCGCAAATTATATCTGACAGATGATGGTGAACGCTTTCTCAAATACGCCAGCCACATCACCTCCTTGTTTGATGAAATGGAGAACAGTATGGAGCACTGGAGTGATATGGAAAGCATGTCCATCGGCTCCAGTATCACGATTGCCAACAGTCTGCTTTGTGAATGCCTGTACAGCTACAAGCAGCAGTATCCAAAGCGACAGACGCAGATACTCATCGAGAATTCCACGATTCTTGAGGAGTCAATCGTTTCCAATAAGCTGGATCTGGCATTGATTGAAGGTATACCAACCCATGAGCATATTCAAAAGATATCGTTTTTCAAGGATGAGCTGGCCGTTATTTGTGCCAGAGAGCATCCCCTGACAAAAAAACAGGAGCTGTGCCTGCAGGACATTGCACAGGAGCCGTTTTTACTGCGGGAAAAAGGCAGCGGTACAAGGGAAATACTGGACTCCATCATGAAGGTGCATGACATCCAGCTGCATCCCATATGGGAGAGCGCCAGTACCAGAGCACTGGTTAAGGGTGTACAATTTGGTTTCGGTATCTCCATCCTTCCCTATCAGATGGTAAAGGCTGAGCTGGAAACAGGCATTGTCACCCGTTTGTATTTATCGGATGTTTCCTTTCAAAGGGATTATTACATCATCTATCACGCAAACAAGCATCTGCATGCCGGCTTACAGGATTTCATCACCACCTGCCGTCGGGTTTGTGCTGAAATCCAATCGAAGGAATCATAGCATATGGGAGGGCTCAATCATGAAAGGGGTATTGGCATACAAAAAAGAGACTTCAAACTGATCGTTACCTGATCGTGAACCCTCTTTCTTGTATATTATGAATAATATGATAGCATGCTTATCGCATTTTCCGTCATGCCTGCATCCAGGATTGCAAAGCTTTCTTCACCTCAGCTACAGTAGAAAACACAGCATTTGCTCCTGTTAGATACTGGTACACATAATTCCATTCCTCGGCTGTGAATTTAGAATCCTCTATCCCTAGAATCATGTCCGCATATTCCTGAAATATCATCCTCTGTCGAAGATCAGAAATATAAGCAGCATCACAGTTTTCAAATATATAATCCAGCAGTGCATCCTTCATGGCTTCGCCCCATTTCCTTGTGTATATCTATAAAATTATACGTAAATAGACAGTGTGTTTTTTTATGATTTTTCCTTTATTTTGTTTAAAAAACGGCGCTTTTCGCGGAAATCTTGCCTATTTCATAAAGTATGCTTTTTTATATACATCCATTGATATTATAAAAGAATTGCCAGTCATTTACAATATTTCCATTACAAATTACGAAAAAAATGGAAATTTTAGCTTTCGCATAAGACGCATTTGCGTTTTTTCTGATATTACATGATTACCTGCAGAGGCAAGAGGCAGCAGGAAAGCCATAGAAACGATAGTTTTTTCAGAATTGCTGACCGCATGTCAACACAAGCTGTCATGATCAACTATCGAAAACCCCATACGCTGTGATCGTCTTATGCGACAGCCGTATCCATTTGGCGAATTGATCCATAGCGGCTTTTCTCTGCTTGATGATTACCGGCTGCTTTTCTATACCTGACAGCATTTCAGTTCCTTGTCAGGAAAAAAGGATGGGTGCAAGCATGTACAAAAAATAGCACAGTGGCACAGGGTTACGGTCAATCGGATTCGCACTGATCTCAGATCGTGTATGGCTGCAATTATCGCTTTAGCATCATTGAAAAAGGAGCGCTTACGGTCTGTGTATGACCATGGAAGCACTCCTTCCTTTACCAAACGGATTTTTTAGCTTATGTAACCGCCTAAGCTCTTTGATAGGCGATTTCCCCATTGATAATCGTATAGCTGATAACGTTTTGTGTATCCAGCAAGGAGCTGTCACAGATGATAAGATCGGCATCCTTGCCCTCCTCGATGCTGCCGATGCGTTTCTCCAGACCGAGAATTTTTGCCGGATTGATAGTGATTGCTTTTAATGCCTCTTCCTCTGGCAGCCCGTCCTTCATAGCTAGTGCTGCACACAATGGCAGATATTCCTGTGGCACGACCGGTGAATCCGTCGTAATGGCGATCAGAACACCTTCTTTGCACAGAACACCCGGCGTCGTAAAGGACTTGTTTGCCAGCTCAAATTTCGATTTATGAGTCAGGGATGGTCCGACGATGGCCGGATATCCGCTTGCCTTTACCTGTGCCTTGATAACCTCTCCATCCGTACAATGATCAAGCGTCACGTTGACATCAAATTCCTTTGCGATTCGTATCACCGTCAGAATATCATCCGCACGATGCGCGTGGCATTTTAACGGCAGTTCCTTTTTGATGACCGGAATCATCGCCTCCAGCTTCATATCATAGGCCGGCAGTTTCAGTGGATCATTCTGAGCGGCTTCCTTTTTTGCGATATATTCCTTCGTTTTTGCCAGCGTTTCCCGCAGCAGTGCCGCGATATTCATTCTGGTTTTGATACGGCTGTCCTGATAGACACGCTTTGGATTCTCACCAAAGGCGCATTTCATCGCTACCGGATTCTGTATCACCATTTCATCAATGCTGACGCCGTGTGTTTTATAGGCCATAAAGGTACCCCCGATGACATTGGCGCTTCCCGGACCTGCGGCTACGGTTGTAATACCTGCATTGCGGGCATTGATGATCGTTTCATCCAGCGGGTTGCAGCCGTCGATTGCTCGCACCTGCGGCGTGATCGGATCACTCATTTCATTCACATCGTCCCCTTCCCCGCGGATGGCACTTTCCTCCATCCCCAAATGACAATGTGCTTCCACCATTCCAGGGAACACCTGTTTCCCGGATGCGTCAATGATCAGTTCTCCAATTTCCTCTTTCAGATTTTCACCCACTGCCGCAATTTTTCCATTTTGCACGCGAATATCGGCCTGTATAGTTCCGCTTGCGGCCATCGTATGAATTCTTCCATTCTTAATCAACATGTTGTCTGCTCTCCTTTGCACTTCCTATGCGTTCGTAATCAGTTCTGCAATCGTATCTCCCATCTGGGAACAAGTCCGGTATGTTTTACCATCCTCCATAATATCCTTTGTTCGATAGCCCAGACGAAGTGCCTCTTCCACAGCTGCCTCGATTACCGCAGCCTCCTGATCCATATCAAAGGCATACTTCAGCATCATGCCGGCTGCCAGAATTGTACCGATCGGATTGGCGATGTTTTGACCTGCGATATCCGGAGCAGAGCCGTGAATCGGCTCATACATACCGCGCTTTGTTTCCCCAAGGGATGCACTCGGTATCAGACCGATGGAGCCGGTGATCATGCTGGCCTCATCACTCAGGATATCTCCGAACATATTTTCTGTCACCACGACATCAAACTGGGATGGATCCTTCACAATCTGCATTGCGGCATTATCCACCAGCATATGAGAAAGGGTTACATCCGGATATTCCATGGCGACTTCACTTACGATTTTACGCCATAAACGGGAGGTGTCAAGTACATTTGCCTTATCTACGGAAATAACGCGGCGTCCCCTTTTACGAGCCGTCTGAAATGCTGTATGGGCAATTCTGCGGATTTCGTGCGCATAATAGCACATGTTGTCACTGGCATACAGCTCTCCGTTTTTCTCTACTGTGCTTTTTTCTCCGAAATATACACCGCCGATCAATTCCCGAACCACCATAAAATCAATTCCGTTTGCGACGATATACCTGCGCAGCGGAGAGGCATCGGATAATTCCGCAAAGATTTTCGCAGGACGCAGATTAGCATACAGGCCAAGCTCCTTGCGAATACTCAGCAATGCTTTCTCCGGACGAATGGATGGGTCGACATGATCCCATTTCGGTCCGCCAACTGCCCCCAGCAGCACACTGTCACTGGCAAGGGCCGCATCCAGGCTTTCCTGTGGCAGAGAGGTTCCGTATTTATCAATGGCGCAGCCTCCGGCATCCACTTCTGTGTATACAAAGCTGTGTCCGTATGTTTTTGCTATCACATCCAGTACCTTGACTGCCTCTTTGACGATTTCCGGACCGATACCATCTCCCGGTATCACCGCAATATGCTTCTCCATTTACTTTCCCCCCTCTTTAATAGCATTCAGTAATCCGTTATGTTGCATGATGTTTTGAATAAATGCAGGGAACGGCTGTGCCTGATAGGTTTCGTTTTTTGTCTTATTTATAATTTCTCCGGTATCGAAGTTGATTTCGACCTCATCCTTGTCATCAATACGCTCGCTTGCCTCTACACATTCCAGAATCGGCAGCCCGATGTTGATCGCATTGCGGTAGAAGATACGCGCAAAGCTTTTCGCGATAACGCAGGAGATGCCGCTTGCCTTGATGGCGATCGGCGCATGCTCACGACTGCTTCCGCAACCGAAATTGAAGCCTGCCACCATAATATCATCCGGTTTGATTTTCTTTACAAAGTCCGCATCGATATCACACATGCATTTTTCTGCCAGCTCCAAGGGATCGCTGGTATTCAGATATCTTGCGGGAATGATAACATCAGTATCAACATTATCTCCGTATTTATGTGCTGTTCCATTTGCATTCATGCTTACGCTACCTCCTTTGGTGCTGCGATTCTGCCCATGATGGCACTGGCTGCAGCTACAGCCGGACTTGCCAGATATACCTCGGAATCCACATGCCCCATACGGCCGACAAAGTTCCGATTGGTCGTCGCAACACAGCGTTCATTCTCTGCCAGAATTCCCATATAGCCGCCCAGGCATGGTCCACAGGTCGGTGTGGATACCACGCAGCCTGCATCGATGAAGATTTCCGTATAGCCGAGTTGTATGCACTGCTTGTAAATTTCCTGTGTTGCCGGAATGATGATGGCACGCACTCCCTTGGCTACATGCTTTCCCTTCAGAATCTGTGCAGCCTCTGCCATATCAGACAGACGTCCATTCGTACAGGAGCCGATGACAACCTGATCAATCACCACAGGCTCTTTGATTTCATCAATCGTTCTCGTGTTTTCCGGCAGATGTGGAAAGGCTACGGTATGCGTGATCTGGCTTAAATCCAGATGATAAACATTGCAATACTCTGCATCCGCATCTGCTTCATAAGTAACATACGGGCGATTTACACGATCCTTGACATAAGCCTCCGTAATCTCATCGAAGGCGAAAATTCCGTTTTTCGCACCGGCTTCGATTGCCATATTTGCCATGCATAAGCGATCATCCATGCTCAGACTCTGTAAACCGATACCGCTGAATTCCATGGATTTATACAAAGCGCCATCCACACCGATCATGCCGATGATGTGTAAAATAACATCCTTTCCGCTGACATGCGGAGCAAGCTTTCCACGCAGATCGAATTTGATAGCTTCCGGGATTTTGAACCAGCATTTGCCGGTAGCCATGCCTGCGGCCATATCCGTACTGCCCACACCGGTTGAAAAAGCATTCAGCGCTCCATACGTACAGGTATGGGAGTCAGCACCGATGATGCATTCCCCAGGACCTACAATTCCCTTTTCCGGAAGCAAAGCATGCTCGATTCCCATTTCTCCGACATCGTAAAAGTGTTCGATGTTCTTTGCATAGGCAAAGGTACGGCAAGCCTTGCACTGCTGGGCTGCCTTGATATCCTTGTTTGGCGCAAAATGATCCATTACCATGCTGATTTTCCCGGGATCAAATACCTGTGTAAAGCCATATTTTTCAAATTCCTTGATAGCGACTGGTGATGTGATATCATTTCCCAGTACCATATCCAGATTCACTTCGATCAGCTGTCCTGCCTCTACGTGATCCAGACCGGCATGTGCTGCCAGAATTTTCTGTGTCATTGTCATTCCCATAATGGTTTTCCTCCTGCTGTTATTGTTTACGCTTCTGCGTCTTTTTCTGCCTCACGGCGCTGTGCTACTGCACGGTTGATGGCAGAAAATAATGCCTGTACACTGGATGCGATGATATCGTCATGCAGTCCCACACCCCATTGATCCTTTTTGCGGCAGTCGATGATTTTTACATAGGATACCGCTCTGGATGTGGAGCCCTTGCTTACCGCATGCTCCTTGTAATCCAGAATGTCGAAGGTCAGGTTCATATTATCGCGAAGGGCATTGCTGACAGCATCGAGACGTCCGTTTCCCATAGCGGTGATGAACTGCGATTTTCCCTCATAGGTGATATTCATCGTTACGGTTACGATATCACCCTGACGTACGAAATGATAATCATTCAGCGCATACGGCGCATTGACATTCATGTATTCCTTCTGGAACAGATCGTTGATCTCATTTGGCAGCAGCTCCTTGTGCTCATGGTCGGATACATCCTTCATAAAATAGCCAACCTGCTCGCGCATATCGGATGGCAGATCATAGCCGTAGTATTCCTCCAGCATATAGCCGATGCCGCCCTTACCGGACTGTGAGTTGATGCGGATAACATCTGTTTCATATACACGTCCGACATCTCTTGGATCGATTGGCAGATACGGTACAGTCCAGTGCTCGGGATCCTGTGCATCACGGTAATGCATGCCTTTGGCGATGGCATCCTGATGAGAGCCGGAGAAGGCTGCGAATACCAGCTGTCCCGCATAGGGCTGACGCATGTGCACCTGCATGCGGGTACAGCGCTCATAGACCTCGACGATATGCGGCATATCCGTGAAGTTTAGCTTGGGATCGACACCCATCGCATACATGTTCATTGCAAGTGTAATAATATCCACATTTCCGGTACGCTCCCCGTTGCCAAACAGCGTTCCCTCGATGCGGTCAGCACCTGCCAGAATACCCATTTCCGTATCCGCAACGCCACATCCGCGGTCATTGTGCGGATGCAGGGATACGATAACATTCTCACGATAGTTCATATGCTTGCACATGTATTCAATCTGCTGTGCATAAATATGCGGCATGCTCATTTCCACAGTCACCGGCAGATTGATGATGACCTTGTTATCTGCGGTTGGCTGCCATATATCCAATACGGCATTGCAGACCTCCAGAGCATACTCCACTTCTGTTCCCGTAAAGCTTTCCGGTGAGTATTCAAAGCGGTAATTGCCGCCGTCCTCCTCTGTCAGCTTCTTTAACAGCCTGGCACCCTCCACAGCGATATTCAGAATTTCTTCCTTTGATTTTTTGAACACCTGTTCTCGCTGTGCCAGAGATGTGGAATTGTATAAATGTATCACCGCATTTTTCGCACCCCTGACAGCTTCAAAGGTTCTGCGGATAATATGCTCTCTTGCCTGTGTCAGCACCTGAATCGTTACATCCTCCGGAATCAAATTCTCATCGATCAGCTTGCGCAGAAATTCAAATTCCGTCTGACTGGCTGCCGGAAAGCCGATTTCAATTTCCTTAAAGCCAACCTCTACAAGCAGCTGGAAAAATTCGATTTTTTCATCCAGACTCATCGGTATGATCAATGCCTGATTGCCATCCCGCAAATCCACGCTGCACCATTGTGGTGCGGATTCGATATATTCCTTTCCTGCCCAGTCCATACATGGCTCCGGTGGTAAAAAATACTGTCTTTTGTACTTCTGATATCCTTCCATCATCCTGTCCTCCTTATTGTAACAAAAAAAGCTTCCATCTCTATCCTAAGAGACGGAAGCTTATCACCAATTCCGCGGTACCACTCTTGTTGAATGATGAAAAGCATCATTCCCCTCACATATCCAGACTTCGAATATGTTCTCACGATAACGTGTGAGCAGACGGTAACGCTTACTGACATCAGCGATGTGTTCAGGTTACAGCTTACGGGTGAGTGGATAAGATTTCTGCGCCGCTTTTCACCAGCCAGCGGCTCTCTACAGCAGAAGGTTCCTATGCTGGTCCCGATCCTTGCCTTTGGTTTTGTAGTCACTATCAAAAGGATATAGCATTTCTTGTAAATTGTCAATGCATTTTTGTAATTCCGTTACATTATTTTGTGAAAATATTTTCATTCCCTTTTCATCACTGTCTCCTGTTTTTTAACAGAAGACAGCTGTGCTCATATTATGGAATCACAGGGCATACTAATATTCTTCCGGTATTGCGATATAACCGCTGTGCTTGAAGGCCTCCGTCTGCAGCTCCTTGACAATGGATACCCCGGCACTTGTCCCTATACGCAAAGCTCCACTGGCAACCATGTTTTTGAATGTACGTGCATCCCGTATTCCTCCAGAGGCTTTAACCTTGACTGCGGTACCGACACACCTGCGCATCAGTGCCACATCCTCCACAGTAGCTCCTGCGCTTCCAAAGCCGGTTGAGGTTTTCACAAAATCCGGTTTGACAGCCACCGCAATTTTACAAATCTGTCTAATTTCATCCTTTGTCAGATAACAGGTTTCCAAAATGACCTTGCACAGCTTTCCATTGTTTCTGCATACCGTAACGATACGCTGCATTTCCTCTTTTACATACTCCCAGTTTCCGGCCTTTACTTCTGTTAAATTGATCATGTAATCAATTTCATCCGCTCCGTTTTGTATGGCATCCTTTGCTTCAAACACCTTGGCAGCAATTGTTGTCTGTCCCAGCGGAAAGCCGATTGCAGCCCCCACATGAACATCACTGTCCCGTAAGTATTCTGCACATAAGGCGGTTTGTGAAGAATTGATGGCGGCCATCGCGAAATGATATTCTCTGGCTTCCTTACATAGCTTTTCCATCTGTTTGCGTGTTGCATCTGCCTTGACATAGGTATGATCAATCATCCCTGCCAGCTCTTCTACTGTCCATCGTTTCATAAATATTCTCCTTTCCAGAAAAGTCCTGCCTTTTCTTATTGATATATCACACCCCTGTTGTTACCTAGAAGGATGGGGTATCCTATAGATGAAATGCTCACTTCAATGCGACTATGTCGGTTCACCTTCCGATCAAGCAAAGCGTTTTACTTCGCCAGCATAATTACGCAGGATTTCTTATAAAAAGCAATCCCATATCCTATAATATCCGGATATCCTCTTTCCTGTAAACCATCGATATATTTCATTTCCCTGATCTGACGGCATGCTCCTTGTGCGGTTATTTCTATATCCTTTTCTTTTGTTGCAACCTTTACCTCAAGCACAAGTCCTCTTTTTTTCTTATAGGCCGGTAGGACAATGATATCACTGCGGCCATTACCGGTTTCCTGATTGGATACGATTTGATAATCACTGAGCATACCAACCAACACTCAATGATAAAATTTTTCATCATAATCGAAATCGCTTATGGATGTAAACAATATGGTATTCAAAACTTCATTTGCGGTTTCCACGTCCTCTTTCAGAAAAGCATCTACCAATTCTCTGCTCTTTGCTTTTACCTGCTCCTGAAACCATTCTTCAAATATCGAGGTATAGATTCTGTTGATTTCCTTATTCGGTATCATAAGCTGATAAACTGCTTTATCTTTATTGACACACGCTATCGCTTTCAGGTAGCCTGTGAACAGCAGAAAACTGTAAATATGGTTAATCTGATCCATCTCACGATAGGTAAGTTCATATCTTACCGTTTGTGTAATCCTTCCGCCAGATGTCAGCATATCAAAATCCGCGGCTTTCTGAATGTAACGGTATATACTATCATTCCCACTCGTATTATTCGCCCAGAAAGATTCCGATACATCATTTACCTGCAGGATTTTCAGCACATATTTCAGTACACTCCATGGATTGTATATCTCTTTGTTTCCAAACAGATAACCGTCACGCCATGGGCGGGCAGCGTCTATTCATATTCAGAGTTTTACCCGCTACTAGCGCGCCTCTTGTCGGATACTAAAGGTTTCGACACTATTTCGGTGAAAGCGTCTTGGTCTTGTATATAATGCGACCTTTCCTTTGCACACTTCCTTTATAAACAGTGTCTTATCTACATAATAATATCCCCAACAATCAATTCTTTAAAATTTTCAATGCCAATCGTTATATGCTTCATAGCTATCAGCTCCTGTAACTACATTATATCACGGCAGCTGTGACAGATAAAAGGGAATTACGTTCTTTATGTCGGTAACCACTATATTCTGATAGTGAGATATGCTACAATCACAGTAGATATGGAGAAGTCAGGAGGTTATTGTTATGTATATTGTGCGTCCCGTTACGATGGAAACCCTCTGGGGAGATACGCGTCTGCATGCCTATCAGGGAGATCGTGCTGCGCAGATGATTGGCTGTGTGTATACGCTGAGTGGAATCGATGGAATCGACTGTGAAATTTATAATAAAAAGGAACGAACAACCCTTCGCAGGGCAGTGAAGGAGAATCCTGCTGCCTTTGGTCTTGAAGCGGGCGAGGAATTTCCTTTGATCATCGCTTTTGATTCCTGTGCACAGGATGTCAGCTTTCAGATTCATCCAACCGATACCTATGCAAAAGAGCAGCTGCACTTGCCCTATGGAAAAAGCGAGGCCTGGTATTTCATAGAGAAGCCAAGTGAGGGCTGGGTGTATGCCGAGAACAAGGCGGGTCATCGAACAGCTGTGGAAGCTGCACTGCAAAAAAAGGATTTCCATGGTGTAATCGATCATATTCCCGTTTCTGAAAATGACCTTGTGTATATCCGAAGCGGCATGATGCATGCCCTTACCGCAGGGTCCTTGATTTATGAGATTCAACAGTCTACCAACGTTACCTACCGCTTATATGATTATGAGCGAAAGGATATGCATGGTCATACAAGACCACTCCATGTGAAGGAAGCACTTGCGAATCTGGATTCCTCCCTGCATGTTCAAAAACAGAGTTTTTCAGAAGGAAGCAGCTTTGATCAGCGGGAGTTCTCTTTGCGGCACCTCACCTTATCCGGCAGCTATACGAATCCGTATTCCATCGCATCCGTGATATCCGTGGTTTCCGGTAATCTTCAGGTAGATACCTTTCCCGTGTCACAGGGTGGTAGTATCCTTGTTATGCCAGAGGAATGCATTCAGCTTACAGGAAGTGCAGAATGCATCCTTGCGGCAGCCCATCCGTATTGGAGAGCACAGGATTAGGAATGAAAGGAGCTACAAAAAAACGTGTATATCAGAACTTCGGTTCCAGTATACACGTTTTTTATATTAGACCGCTTATAGCTTTCGCAGATAATAATCCTGATAACGTGTGCCATCCCAGCCGACCAGCGGCTCCCTGGATGGGCAAAATCCCATATCCAGCAATATAGCCCTGCGTTTATCTGCTTCCTGCACACATTTGGTTATAACCTGCGGGCACTGGAATAAATCGCAGATATGCGGCAGAATCAAAGAAAGGATCCCTTGAAGACAGGATTGTTCTTCATATTTGCTTAAAAGATCAAGGCGCAGTAGAGCCGTATTGTCATAGGCATCATTTGCTGAACGTTTAAAAAGCTCCATCGTCCCGATTGCAGTCGAGGAAGCACAGTCCAGAATACTCCAGCGAACAAACCCTTCTCTTTGGTATTCTATGATCCAGTAATTGATTGCCTGTTCCATCCGTACTCTGCTCGTATAATAAAAATCATTTTCACAATTATCACAATTGCAAAGAGCAACCGTTTTTGGATCACTGTATACCTTTAACAAATCATTCGCATCACTCTGTTTTACGAATCGAATACGATAATTTTCATCTTGATATATAGGACATTGTCTGTATGGATTCATTGCATTCTCCTTCCTGCCACATAGCTGCAAGTTATGCTTGTGACAAAGCCATCATAACAAAAAAACTGCGACAGCGTTATATCACAGTTTTCATAAACTACAGATTATTCACACATTGCATAGTAAATAAACATTATGGAAGTGCTACAATAAGACATGATTTCTTATAAAATGCGATTCCATATCCTACAATATCTGTATATCCTTTCTTCTGCAAACCCTCCAGATACTGCTTATCCTTTATCTGCTCACATGCCTGAACTGCTGCATATTCCATCTCTTCCTCTTTTGAGGCAACCTTTAATACCAGCAGGAACCCCCGTTTCTTCTTATAGAATGGAAGCACCGCAAGATCTCACCTCAAGGTGCGCAGTGCGAGCCTTCCCAACCCGGTTTCCTGATTCAAAAGAATCTGAGTTGCTAAACAATCCAACCAGCATGCCATGATAAAATTTTTCATCGTAATCAAAATAGCTGATGGATTCAAATAAGATCGTATTTAATAGCTCATTCGCCAGATTCACATCTTCCCTTCGCAATGCTTCTGTAAAATCAGTACGTATTTCCTTTACCTGTTCCTGGAACCATTCTTCAAAAATCGTAGTATAAATCCTTTTAATCTCTTTATTGGGAATCATGAGGCGATATATGCTGTTTTCCTCATAACGCAATCTATGGCTTTCAAATACCCTGTGTATCATAAAAAGCTATATACATGATTGATCTGATCCATTTCTCTATATGTCAGACTTTCCTTCATTGGTTTCTCAATATAATCACCGGAAGACAATATCTCAAATTCCTGTCGCATAGTGGCATCAGCTTCTTTTATATAGCGGTAAATAATATCATTACCACTCGTATTTGCCCAAAAGGATACCGGCGTCTTTCTGCTTGTGTTCAGATATACATCAATACACTCCATGGATTGTAAATATCCTGATTCCCAAACCGGTATCCATCACGCCATGGGCGGGCAGCGCCTACCAGTCTTTTATGTCCCTTTGATATTCACGCAAATGATAATCCTGTAACAGTGAACTTATTTCCGTAGAGGAAAAGCCAAATTGTTGGCTTGATACCTCATCAAAGATAGAATTCACTTTAAAATTATTAAGACCTGTAAAAATAGATTCCTTCGCGATTCGCAGACAGCCGGTTAGATTTCCTTTTTCCAGAACTTCATTTGTTTTCAATACTGCACTGAAGATACCACCAAGAAAATCTGTCATTTCTTCATAATAAGCATTTAAATACGCATTTTGCAAAGGAACATCACGCCTTGGGCGGGCAGTGCCTATTCATCAATCAGAATAATTACTTTCTTCTGATAATGTTTATATAGACATTGACTTAAAAAGCGCAATCCGTTTTTTAAGTCAGCAATGTTCACATTACCTTCCTGATAGCATTTGAGAAGTTTTTTATCAATTTCATCCAGTCCCTCACTTGTAAGTAAATCCTTATATTTACCTATCAGCTCCCGTATGATCACTTTGAAAATATCAATCTGATTTTGAAACCTGATATCCTTCATATCCTTAAGTGTTATCAGGATAACCGGATACTGATTTTGATATTGTAATGCAGTCTTGTTTTTGGTAATGTTTAACCCGTTAAAAAGGGACGCGTTTTCCTTTTGTTTGATTGAGAAAAAATAATACAGCACGCCTGGGCGGGCAGCGCCTGCTCATGTTCAAAGTTTCCCGAATCTTTGCGGTCTGGTATACAGAACAACTTTTTCTTTCAGCACAACCTGAACAAACATGGTTTTATCTATGTAATAATATTGATGATCAATCAATTCTTTAAAGTCTTCTACACCGATCGGTAAACGCTTCATGTCATCAGCTCCTTAGTGGTATCATACCACGTGATTGGAAAATCTCAATCCTGTTACTGGCCTATACTGTACCAAGCACAAGATGAAAGCTCACACTCCCCTGTTCCTGTGTCATAAAAATATCGCCATCCATTTTCTGCATCAGCTGCTTACAGATATACAAGCCCAGACCATTTCCTGCATGACCGGCAACATTGTTTCCCCGGTAAAAGCTTTGAAAGATAGCACCGGCATCACTTTGGTCAATATAGGAGCCGGAATTTTCTATCTTCAGGATACTGTGATGATCTTCTTCATAAAAGGATATGTGAATCCATTTTCCATCTCCGTATTTCATCGCATTATCAACAACATTCCCAATGACTTCACGTAACCTGATCAAATCTGTAAAGATCAGCTGGTCCTTACAGGGAGCTTGCTCATAGGATATCAGTGCCAGTTCAATGCGCTCCTGTTCCCGCCTCAGCAAGGCTTCCACATCATGGAGATAGACCTCTTCCATTAGTACATCAAAATCAAACAGATCTTCATTGCTCGTATGCATGATTTCCTTTACATACTGATCAATTTTATCACAGTTTTCATACAGGCGCTCACAGATCAGCTCTTCCGCATACAGGTGCTCCTTCATTGCGTCCGTATACAGACGGATGTTGGAAAGCGGTGTCTTGATATCATGGGAAAGAGAGGCAATCATCGTTTGCTTTTCCTTCATCAGCGCTGTTTCTTTTTCCTCATGATGACGCAGCTCCTCCTTCATTACATCGATTGCCCAGACAAATTTCCCGAAATACCGCTGTTTCTGCTGGGGCAGCACATAGGTGAAGTCTCTGTTTTTCAAAGCCGTTGCCATCGCCTCCATATTATGAAAGGGCTGTATGATCTGGCGACGGATATAGAATAGAAGATAGATAACAAACAATATGACACCAAGCAGGGTGGTATTGATAATCCAGAAGACCGAAGACGGTATGCGCTGTACACGATAGGTAAAGCGATAGAAGCTGCCCTCCTGCTTTGCCGGAAGAAGCACACTTCTTGTACGGGAGCGATCCATATAGGATTGCATGGAGGTCTTCTTCAGTTCAAGCAGCTCTATTTGAATTTCTGATGAAGCAAGCTCTTTCATCTGCTTTCCCTCTTCCAGCTCTTTCGCCATGCGATTGATTTCTACCAGAGCTTCATCCGGTATTGTTTCATCACGCAGCTGTAAAAGAAGGCCATTCAATCCCAGCAAAAGCAGCAGAAGCAGTGCCGGAACAAGCACGGTCAGCCTATTCCATGCCTTCATAGCGGTAGCCTACTCCCCATACGGTGATCAGCCGCTTTGGATGACGTGGATCGGTTTCTATTTTTTCACGCAGCGTATTGACATGCGTTGTCAGCGTGGACAGCTCACTTTCAGAGGCATCCGTCCAGATTGCGGAAAATATATAGTCCTTACGCAGCGTTGTATGCTTTTTTCTCAGCAGCAGAACCAGCAGCTCAAACTCCTTTACAGAAAGAGCCAGCTGCTTTCCTTTTAATGTCACACTTCGCCGCTCGATGTCTACCAGAAGATCATCGTCCTTCAGCACATTGCGCTCCTCCTGCATTTCATAGCCTCTTCTCAGCTGAGCTTTGATTTTAGCCAGCATGACCGCCATGGCAAAGGGCTTTTCTACATAATCATCCGCTCCCAGCTCATAGCCCAACAGCTGATCGCTTGTCTGCGTTCGTGCACTCATGATGATAATGGGAAGATTGCTGCTTTGCCTGGCCTCGGTACAAATGCGAAAGCCGTCCATATCCAGCAGCATGATATCAACGAGAAGAAGACGCACCTTCTCCTGCTGTAAGAGTGTAAGTGCGTCATTTCCCCGCTGTACACAGCATGTCTGATATCCCTCATGTAACAGAAACCGCTCTAATACATCTCGCAGCTCATCATTATCCTCAACAACAAGAATATCAATCATACACACGCATCCCTTCTACCAGCCCTTTTCCATCAGCCAGTTGTATACCTTTTTTTCCCGTTCCTTCAGCTCATCCGCATGCTTCAGCACACCGATATCAAGATTGCTTTCAATTTTTCCATCATTGATATAGCAGATGCGCTGTGCATAGGAAGCCACCTTCACATCATGCGTTACCATCAGAATCGTCGTTCCCTGCTCATGTACCTTTGAAAACATATCCATGACTTCCCTCGCATGAAAGCTGTTTAACGCTCCCGTAGGCTCATCCGCAAACAGAATCTGCGGCTGATTGATCATTGCTCTGGCGATACAGGCACGCTGCAGCTCTCCGCCGCTTACTTCCTGAATGCTGTGTCCTGCAATTGAAGTAATCTGAAATTTCCGCAGCAGCTCATCCGCATAGGCATTGATTTCCTTATGCTTCCGTTTCTTTGCCATATAGCCGGGAAGTATCACATTGTCATAGATGTTCAGGTTATTTAGAAAATGCATCTGCTGGAAGATAAATCCCATTTCATGCAGGCGCAGCTTCGCCATTTCCATTTCATTATACCTGCTGATTTCTTTATGGTCAAATTCCACGGTTCCGGAGTTGATATGATCCATACCGCTGATTGTATATAGCAGGGTGGATTTACCGCTGCCGCTTGGTCCCATAACGGCGATGAATTCCCCTTTGTAAATGGAAAGATTCACATTGCGCAGGACATGATTCTGTTTTTTATTTACAACAAAGCTTTTGCACAGCTTTCGGACCTCTATCATTGCTTCCATTCGTTTTCCTCCTTGATTTTCTGATGTATTTCAATTTTTGATATGGTTGCGGTGTATTTATTCCTCACTCAAATCTTTGATATTCCATGCCGGTATGGTACGGTTGACAATCCATTGTGCTGCCATAGCTGCTAGAATAAACAGTAACGGATACAGGACATACATGTTGAGTGGAGCACTTCTCAGCTCTACGCTCCCCATTCCCATGGATTCCAGATAGGCCTCCAGTAGTCCGTTCATGCAGAAGGTGTGTAACAGAATACCCAGTAGTAGACCGCACAGTACCTGAATCATACAGCGAACAAACAGCCATCTGCGGATATTTCGTTTGGCATAGCCCATACTGCGCATTAGAGCGATTGCTTTTTTTGCACGCAGCATGTGCAGCTTGGAGAATAAAATCGTCAAAGCAAATAGAATGATCAGAATGATAGAAATAATCAGATCCGACATCATGGTGATCTGCTGCGGCATATCGCCGCTGAAGGATTTCGTCATCTGCTTGCTGTCAATCAGCTTCAGACCCTTATACTCCTTTTTAATAGTTTCTGCAACCTGATGGTTGGTTAGCTCGTCCTGGGAAAGGTGAATCACCAGATAACCGGTATATGCATATTCATATTCAAGATCACCTGCAAGAATGTTGTTTCCCAGATTCATCATACTGCTGTAAATACCGCTGATGAGGTAGGTATTTTTCTTTCCTTCGTATTCCATGCTGATGGAGTCGCCGACAGTTTTTCCATAACGCTTTGCCAGTGTAGTGGAAAGTGCAAGCTCATTGGACAGCTTGGGAGCCTTGCCATAATCAAAGGCGATTGTATTCCCATCGGCGCGTTTCATGAGAAATACCGAGGTATTCAGACCAGCATCGCTGAGGGATGCACTGGTCATGGTTTCAAGATCGACACGGATATTCTCATCGTATACTTTCAAATCGCGGAGTACCATGGCACGTTTTTCTTCCAAATCCTTTACGCTGTTTCCCCCGTTTTGCTGGGAGTAGAGATCACCGATTGATATCTTCAGAATTTGCAGAAAGGTATCCTTCTGGAAGGCATCCTTAAGGGTTAGCGGAACGAGTATCAATACCATGCAGAAGGCGTAGATGATAACCATCATAAGGAAGTGCTTTCTATGTGTCATGAGATCGTTGAAGGCCAGAAAGCTGTGAAGGCGGTGAAGGCGGGTTTTTGCGAGTGTGAAGTGCGTGTGTTCCTTATAAGTCTCTCCCTCGTTCCCTTTGCGGATGGCATCCATCGTGCTTTGCTTTTTCAGCTTTCGCAGTACCAGAGTTGTCACGGTATAGACAAGTGCCGGGATTAGGATAACAATGATCAGGGACAGATAGGTGCCTGTGTTCCCCGGCATAATTGGAACGACGCTGGCCTGCATATTTTCCAGCAGCTCAGCAAACGGAATGGAGGTAAAGAATCCTATAATAACACCGATAAGTGTGATACCCATATATTTCATCAGATAGAGTGGCTTGATTTGAGAGTGCTGGAATCCGATTGCTTTCATGATCCCGATTTCCGCATAGTTGCTTTCTATCTGAAAGAGGATGGTGAAGCGAATGATTAAAAAGGACATGCATAGCAGAATGATGCCACTCATGAGAAGCATTGCACTGGTGCCGAGGCTGACTCCCATAAAGGAGAGCTCTGCTGTTTCTTTGTCTACAAGAATCGCATTGGGCAAGCTGGCCTTCTGCATTTCATATTCCAGCTGCTTTGTGTTTGGCCCATCGTTTACCGAGAGTACCACAGCATGATCAATGTCCTGCGTGATATCATATTGAATTTGATAATCTGCAGGGTGCAGGATGATGCGTTTTTGTCCCATCATATCAGAGCCGTATACGGAATCACGTACAAAGCTGGTGATTTTATAGGTATAGGTCCTGGTACCGCGCAAAATCTGGAAGGTGTCATGCAGCTGTAGGTTTAGCTGATGCTTCATAGATAGCGGGATGCCGACCTCACCTGGTTGGATATCCGGGATATTGTTGTTTTCATCAAATAGAAAATTATAGGTCTTTGGCAAGGTCGTCGCAAAGCAGCCGGAGCTTTCCAGGTCGTTGGTGCCATTGAAGCGCATAACACTCAGCGGCAGGGTGATAGCATGCTCGATTTGATATGCATCGATGTCTTTTGCTTTCATGAAGGCTGTAATTTTCTGTATGTCTTTTTTGGTGATGTTCATCATGGAAAAGTTATAGTCAGCCACCTTTCCCATATCGTCCATGAAGTAGGATATCTGGTTTTGTGACGAATAGATCAAAGTTATACTGGCACAGGACAGCATGGTGGATACGGCAAGGAATATCATTACCATGAAGTTGGTCAGCTTGCCATGCAGCAGGTCGTTTTTTAGTAGTCGCAGCAACATTTTTGATTACCTCTCATTTCTGTATGTTCAGTATATCGCAGGAATTCTAAAGAAATCCTAAAGTTGGATGAATTATAAGGGAACATGGGTAATATTATACAGGAATGTGAGGAGGGATGCTATGAATACAAAAGGTGTAATGATTTCAGAGATTTGTAATTTATGTAAATATTATGGTAAAATAAAAAAAATGAAGATACAGAGTTATCCATATCTTCTTTAATTGGTGGTAGTGATGGTATTTATGCTGGGTGCGTGTTCCACATCAAGCAGGAAGTCGTATACGTTTCATGTAGTTATGATTTACAAAAAATGTTTTAATGTTCATATTCATTCTCTTTTGATCTTCAGTTAGTTTCGCAATAATTAAGCTAATAATAAATGCGATAGGCGCTATTAATAATATAGTTATAATATCATTAGAAGGAACAAGATAATAAATAATCGTAAAAATCAGTATATGTGTTAGATACCATTCATACGATATTTTTTGAAATATAAATCTCAATATTTCTTACTACATTATTTTGACATAATAAAACTGCTAAGCTTCCATAACCAAATACAGCGAAAATATCATTAAAGGAATTTATCCAGCCACCTCTTAAGGCTAAAACAGCTTCTAATGCCAGTCCAAAATATGCAGATTATTATAAGCCTTATTCTACTTATATATTTAATCCCCCCCAATGAACTAAGCTTGCTAAATGAATTCCTAAATCAAACTCCCACAAATATTGCAGGAAATAGCTACTCCAAATTCTAATTTCATAATAAGAGGTTATCACTGTGAATATCCACCATATTAAGCTTATGCAAAAGCATAATAAAAAAAATTTATTATTTTCCAAGTTTTCTTTTATTTTACAAAGTGGTATAAAAATTAAATACAACTGAAATAAGGTAGAAATATACCAGAATTGAATACCGAAACTACTCACAAATTGTTCTGCAAACATCTTAAATAGAAATATATGACTGAATAAGGCAAATACACGATGAGAACCAGTATACATACAAGGAATTAAAAATGATATAATCACTATAATAATATATGGAATGAATATTTTAACAAAACGATGCTTCAATATATCTTTATATGGATATTTATTTTAATTCTATTAATGCATAAAATTCATATATATAAAAAGATGCTATATACACAAGACCAACATAAAATGGGGCATAAATAATAGCTGGTAGACTCATATCTGAATATCTAAATAATACATTCCAAGTACCCTCATGAATTAAGTAAATGATAAAGTTTTTTTCATATTTTAATATTTCTTTTTTAATACTAACAATTAGACTTAACCATTTTAATTATTTTTGGTGCATATCTCCAAGCAATATATTTCAATTTTTGTTCTATTCCTGTAAAATTTTTTAATGCTGTCACATCTCTGCTATAGTAATCAAATTTAGCTATAACAGCAGCATCTAATTCTTTAAAAGATGGGTTATCAATAAAATTTTCAATACAGTTTGTCAAGCCCTTTTGTATTGGAGTGAATTGAAAATCCTTGCAACAAATTGCACGCATTTTACTATTGTCAAATACACGATCAAATTTTCTATCATAATATATTTGATAATAGTTTCCCATTATATCTGCAATAAAATCACTATTTTTCGGCATCCATATTTTGGGCTTTTTTCCAGTTTTCCTTACTAATGCATTACTATATATATTAAGTATTTCTTCCCATGTTATAGCTTCATCACCTGTAAGATGTATTGCTTCATGCATTGCATTACTATTACCGATTAAGCATATAATTGCTTTCGCCACATCATCTCCAAATGTCAAAGTAGTCCGATGCATAGCAACATCTTTGGGTAAGGGAATGCTCATTCCCTGTAATGCTCTCTTTAACCATATATCTTTTTCTAATGTTGCGAGTTGAAGTCTCTCAGCATTATAAGTTATATAGGGACGTAATATCGTCCAATTTTTATATTCAGATGTAAACAATATATCTTCTTGTCTAGCCTTTGCTAATGCATATTCATCAGTTTTTAGATATTCTTGATCTTTGCAAATATCTAATAAACGAGGTGACTCTTCAGTAATTACTGAAGTTGAATTTGCATAGACTCGACTAGAACTCAAAAAAATATAATGTGTAGTAGAAGTAAGCAATAACATAATTCTCTGATTAAACTCCTCTGTTCGATAAATCATAAAGTCTACAATTATATCATATCGATTATCTTTTAGAAGTTCTTGTATAAAATAGAAATCATGTGCGTTTCCCTTTAAATACTTAATATTTTGATTTTTTGAAATCCTATCACTTCTTGTTGTAACATATACTTGATATCCTTTTCCTGCAAGCATTTTTACTAATGGTGTTCCAATTGCGCCTGTACCTCCAAATATTAGTGCTTTCATAATACTCCTGGTATATTTAAGTTACTCATATAATGAGTAATAAATTTAATATACCAGTTCTCCTTTCCACCTGAATTATTTGGTATCACTTCAGGTTGTGATAAAATGTGTAATTGTGAATGTGGATTT